>JBBRUA010000138.1:0-8034 GCA_038248245.1 Pyrinomonadales bacterium
ATCGCCGGTCTGCCGATCGTCACGACACAGATAAGGGCGGCAGCAGATCTTTTGAGCGAGCCGAACAATTGCCTTTTTTGCACTCAGGAAACGGAAGACATTGCCGCCAAGATCATCGCGCTGATGAAAAACGAAAAGCTGCGTGCGTCGATGAGCAGGAATAATCGTAAATTCGCCGAAATGTTCGCGCCGCAGCGGATCGCGGATGAGTATATCAAGGTTTACGAGGAGTTGAGAAAAAATTAAACGCAGGCACGAATGGAAAGCGACGTCCAACAATTTTGGCAGAAGAATCCGTGCGGAGCCGAGCTCGTAGGCGATCTGAACGATCGGTCGCGAGCCGAATACGAAGCTTTTTTTGCCCGCTACGACGAATACCGGTACTCGAAAGAGGTCCACATTCTCGATTGTCTCGATGCGGTCGGTTTCGAAGGAAAGCGTGTGCTCGAGATCGGCCTCGGGCAGGGAGCCGACGGCGAACAGATCGCCCGCCGTGGCGGCATCTATTCCGGCGTTGACCTCACCGACGAGGCCGCGAGCCGTACGCGAATGAGGTTCACGCTTAAGAATTTACCATTCGAACGCATCGAACAGGCAAGTGCCTTGAGTTTGCCGTTCGACGACAATTCATTTGACATCGTATTTAGTCACGGAGTCTTGCATCACATTCCCGACATCAAAACCGCGCAAAAGGAGATCGCGCGGGTTTTGAGATCTGACGGTAAACTCGTCGCGATGCTTTACGCGAAATGGTCGCTGAATTATCTCGCGTCGATCCTAATTTTTCGTCGTCTCGGGCTACTCGCGATGTATTTCCTCGGCATCAAGGCCGGCGGGATTTATGGCGATCATCTCGCAAATGCGAAAAAGGCCGGTATTTGGAAATATCTTTCGATAGATAATTTTATCAATGTGAGTACCGACGGACCGTTCAACCCGTATTCGAAGGTTTACGCAGTGGATGACGTACAAGCCGATTTTCCCGATTTCGAGATCTCGAAAACCCGCAAATATTTTATGTACGCACCGCCGCTGCCGGTCTCGCGGCTGCCGCTTGCGGGTTTAATCGGCTGGCACCTCTGGGCGGAATTGAAGCCTAAGAATTCTTAATTTTTTTTATTTTTATGTGTGGGATTGCCGGATTAATTTCACCTGACCCGGAAACGCGGATCGGCTCGATGCTGACCTCGATCGAGCATCGCGGTCGTGATGACGAAGGCGTTTTCGTGTCTGAGCGGTTCGGTTCGCATTTCCTAAAGGCGTGTCTTGGGCATCGGCGGCTCGCGATCATCGACCCTTCACCCGCCGGGCATCAGCCAATGTTGACGGCTGATCGCCGCTATTCGCTGATCCTTAACGGCGAAATTTACAACTATAAAGAGGTCAGAAAGACTCTCGAGTCCCTCGGACACAAATTCGCGACGGGCAGCGATACCGAGGTTTTGCTGCAGGCCTTTTGCGAATGGAACGTCGGCTGTCTCGACCGCCTTAACGGAATGTTCGCCTTCGCCGTCTGGGACGACGTTGAAAAAACGCTGACACTCGTCCGCGACCGCGTCGGCCTGAAGCCATTGTATTACGCAAAGGTCGGGGAAAAAATCGTTTTCGCATCAGAAATAAAAGCGATTCTCGCGTCCAATCTCATCTCCGCCGAGCTCGATAACGAAGGTTTAAATCAATTCCTGACCTTCCTCTGGCCGGTGCCGCCGTTCACGCTATTTAAGAATATCTTTCATCTCCCGGCCGCCCATTTCCTCGTTTGGAAGGGCGGCGAGATCAGGACGACGCAGTGGTGGGACATCGATTTTTCCGCTGAGGAAACCGGCGGAACTGAGAAAGATTGGAGCGAACGCGTTTTCGAGACGCTCGAGCGCGTGACCGAGATGGAAATGGTCGCTGATGTTCCGCTCGGTGCGTTCCTGTCGGGCGGTGTCGACTCGTCGTCGTTGGTCGCCTTAATGGCGAAACATTCGACGAATAAAATATCGACGTATACGACAGGCATTTCAGCGGAAGACCTTCGCTTCGACATTATTCCCGACGACGTCGAATGGGCACGCCGCGTCGCCGAACTTTTCCCCGTCGATTATCACGAAACGCTCCTCACGCCCGACGTCGTCGACCTTTTGCCGAAGCTCGTCTGGCACTCCGACGCACCGGTCATCGACATGGCAATTCCGTCTTTCCTGATCTCTCAGCAGTCTCGGGAAACGCAAAAAGTAATGCTGTCGGGAATGGGCGGCGACGAGATTTTCGGCGGATATCCGAGGCAAATGGCGATGCAGATCGCCGGTTTGACCGACATTTTGCCAACATCTGTTCGTCGGCCGATGATGAGAACGGTCGAGAGCTTACTGTACGGCGGCCTGCCCGGCCGCTTCACCGCACCGATCCGCAACGCGAAAAAATTTGCCCGCAGTGCGTCGATGGAATTCGAAGATCGCTACCTCGGCTTCGGCACATATTTTACCGATTCGATGAAAGGCGATCTGTATTCAAAAGAACTGCGCGGCGAAATGTCGGGCTTCGACGCGTACAAATTTCATCGTCAGTATTTTGAGCAGTGCAAAGATAATTCACCGCTAAATCGGCTGCTGTACGTTGATTTCAAAACGTTCATGCCGGCGCTCAATCTCGATACGACGGACAAAACCTCGATGGCCGCCAATCTCGAAGTTCGGGCGCCGTTTTTGAACAGGGAACTCGTCGAACTATCGACGCGGATCCCGTCAAGGCTCAAGATCAAAGGCCTGAAACGAAAATATATTCTCAAAAAAGCAGTCGAACAGATCTTGCCAAAAGACGTGATATGGCGAAAAAAGGCAGGTTTTTCGGCGCCCGTCAGATCGTGGCTTCGATGGGCTCTGCGTGAAATGGTCGACGACGCTCTGTCAGTCGAGACTGTTCGCCGACGGGGCCTTTTCGACCCGGAACAAGTACGAAAGATCGTCGAACTTAACCTTTCCGGCAAAGAAGATTACAATTTGCAGGTCTTCCAACTTCTGAATCTCGAGATTTGGATGCGGGAATTTTTGGACAAAAAGGTCTAAGCACGTTTCACGCCCCAACTACTGTAAGATATCAAAGAATGAAAGCCGAGGCTGTGATCATTAAAGATCTCGACGTTATCGAAGCCAGGAACCGCGTTCCTGAGTGGGTGATGCCGGTCGTTAAGTTTGCGGTGTTCGCGGCTGACGCCGTTCTGACAGCTCTTTGTTTCTTCGCGGCTTTTGCTCTCAGAGAAGGTGAGCCGATCTTGTCTGCCACAGCGTGGGCCTGGTCGAAACAGTTCGTGCCGTACGCCGGAATTTTGTTTTTCGCGATCCCTGCAAGGCTCGCTTTACTGCTCTATTCGCGTTCGTACAGGTTTTCCGGGGCGTTCTCGTACCTTCAGGAGGCGATCAGGATCTTCAAAGCGGTGCTTGTCAGTTCGCTGTTGATCGTCGCCTGGGCATTCCTTTTTCGCGGCGGATTCGCGTTTCGAGAATTTTCTTATTCGCGAGGAGTTTTTCTCACGGACTTTGCGGTGGCGTTGGTTGTTTTTACATCGTTTCATTTGGGAATCAGATTTGTCCAGACACTCATTCGCGGACGCGGGATCAATCTCATACCGACACTGGTCGTCGGAACAAATGCCGAGGCACGGCAAACGGTCCAGGAACTCAACGAGCGACGATATCTCGGCTATCGCGTAATTGGCGTGGTCGCCAGCAGCGATCGGCGGGAGCTCGACAGCGAAATGATCCTCGACGGCGGCGAACGCATGCCGGTCATTGGCGGTATCGACGAGCTTTCCACGCTGATCGGCCGCTTCGCCATTCAGGAAGTGATAATTACCGATAACAGTCTCGAAAGCGAACGTCTTTTCGAGGCCATGATGCAGATTAGCCGCCGGCAAAAGGTCGAGTTTCGGTTCGCTCCGAGCATTTTTAATCTTTTGCCGCAGAAAACGAGTGTCGAGCAGATCGGCGTTTTGCCGATGGTCAGATTGTTTCGCGAGCCATTGTCGGACGCCCAGCGATTTATCAAACGAGCATCCGACGTCGCGATCGCGGCCGTCGCGGCGTTTCTCACCTTCCCGTTCTGGCTGCTGGTGTCGATTCTCATAAAATTAGATTCGACCGGTCCGGTGCTGTTCAAGCAGGAACGCGTCGGCATGGACGGGCGGAAATTCCTCTGTTATAAATTTCGTACGATGAAGGCCGATGCCGACGAAAACGTCCATCGCGACGCTTACCTAGCGAACATCGAGGGGAGCGATCACGCCAATTCGGGCGACGAGGACAAGCCTGTTTTTGGCAAGGTAAAAGACGATCCGCGAATAACGCACACGGGAAAATGGCTTCGCGGCACTAGTCTCGACGAACTCCCTCAGTTTTTAAACGTTTTTCGAGGTGAAATGAGCGTCGTCGGCCCGCGTCCGCCGATCCCGTATGAGGTCGAGGAATACGATATCTGGCATCGCAAACGCCTCGATATGAAACCGGGGATCACGGGGCTGTGGCAGGTCTCCGGTCGGAATCGACTGACGTTCGACGAGATGGTTAGGGTTGATATTTATTATATTGAGAATTGGTCGTTGCTGCTCGATCTAAAGATTCTGTTCCTGACCGTTCCGGCAATGTTTCGTGGAGATGGTGCCCGATGACGATTGCCGAATGTTTGAAGGTCGGAACCGAAAAGCTAGCCGCCGCGGGCGTCGCCCAACCTCCGCGGGAAGCCGCGTCGCTGCTGATGAACGCCACGGGCCGCGACCGAACATTCCTAGTTGCCCATGCCGAATATAGGCTGACCGCCGCCGAGCAAAAAACTTTCGACAGCCACATCGAGCGCCGCCAAACCCGGGAGCCATTTCAGCACATCGTCGGAGTCCAGGAATTCTACGGCCTTGATTTCGCCGTCTCTCGAGATGTTTTGATACCTCGTCCGGAAACCGAGTTACTCGTCGAAACAGCGGTGAGCGTTCTCTCGGGCATTGAGTCACCCAGATTCTGCGAAATCGGCGTCGGTTCCGGATGCATAACTGTTTCGGTATTGCATGAAGTTCCCAATTCTTCCGCGATCGCAGTTGATATTTCCGCAGAAGCTCTCAAAATCGCCCGAATAAACGCCGCGAACAACGCAGTTGCGAACCGAGTTGAATTCCGGATCTCTGATGTTTTCACAAACGTCGAGACCGATAAATTCCACGCTGTCCTTTCGAATCCGCCGTACATTCCTGCTTCCGACATGCCTGCCCTCCAGATCGAGGTTCGTGATTTCGATCCGCCGACCGCTCTGACGGATGGCGTTGACGGCCTCTCGATAGTGCGCGGAATCGTTCACGATGCGCCTCAATTCCTGATGCCGAATGGATCTCTGATCCTTGAGATCGGTATTGGTCAGGCGGCAGAGGTGAAAAATATGTTCAAGCCCGAAGTTTGGGAGAACGTTGAAATACTCAACGATCTTCAAACCATTCCGCGCATCGTTTTCGCCCGCCTTAAATAATAGCCACATCGTGTATAAAAAACTTGCGTTTTACGGATAAGTGGAGTTAATATGGTGGTATATTCCAGCGATTTCATTTGGCAGGGTTTTTTGGTTCGAACGAAGTCGACTTTTTTTGCGAACTCGTGGCCATAGACTAAGCTGGTAAGTCTTTAATTGAGTCGTATCCTTTTTTAATGATCGGAGGTGATGTTGTGAAAGGTATGCTTGGTGGTCTATTAGCCCTGATTTGTGGTATTTTGGCAGGTTTTTGCTTCTGGAAATACGGAGCGACGACACCGCCCAACACGTTGTATATCATAGGAACCGTTGTCTTCGGTATTTTGTTCGCGGTGTTCGGGATCATGTTCCTCTCGGGCCGTGTGAATAAGACCGAGGACATTCACATCACCGAGTAGTTGATGCGGAGATTCCTGACGAACGTCTTTCGCATCCGATAAAGCCTTGGTTATCAGCGGCGAGTATGTACAATTTTGTTTTAGGCCTGGCGGCTGATATTTCAGCCGCTTTTCTGCGCCCTAATTACAAAGATTGCGAAACGAACGAAAAAACGGTTATAATGTTTACTTAATTGTAATGATTAAGATTCATTGCATGTTAGGAGTAAATAAGGTCGTTCAGCAATGCCAAAAATCGCAGATATACAAGAAACGCCAAATCCGAACGCGGTCAAATTCATTCTTAAAGAGCCGGTGTCACACGGCACTTCGCACTCGTTTAAATCGAGCGAAGACGCACTCGATAATCAGTTCGCGAAATCGATATTCGATACCGGCAATGTCGTTTCCGTTTTTTACATGGATAAAATGGTCACGGTCGAAAAATCGGATGACGCCGAGTGGGACGACATTTTGCCCGATCTGGCCGTGCCGATCCGTGCCGCCGAAGCCGTCGCCTCGTCGGCACCAACCGCTAAAGGTGCCGCTGCATCGGTCGGCGGAGCTCTCGCCGTTGCGGTCAGTGACGACCCGAAGCTCGCCCAGATAAATGATCTGCTTGACGAACGAATTCGCCCGTTCCTCGCTAGTGACGGCGGTTGGCTCGAGATCGTCGAGTTAACAGATACCGAACTTCGCATTCGATATGAAGGTGCCTGCGGTACCTGCCCCAGTTCGCTGACGGGCACCCTGATGGCGATCGAGAATATGATCAAGGAAGAGATCGACCCGGATCTTACCGTTGTCGCCACATAGTAACAAACTCTTTGTTACCGCCACAAAATTTCCCTATTTTGTTGAAACGAAAAGAATTTCTTGACATAAACCGTTATCATTCGGCATAATTCGAATGATGGCGGATTATGCGAACCGCCGTTACCGCACGATTTTAATTTCTACATACTTAGATACCACCGGCCTAATATTTTCCCGGCAAACTTTTACGTACCCAGTCAATGGAGGAGAAACGTAGTGAATAGTGAAGAACTCGAACAGAGTCTGAGAGCTGAATTCGAGAATTACCTCAAAGGCGTCCTTGCGGAAATGCGCGAGGAGACCGTGGAATTCAAGAAAAAGATCGAGGCTGAGTTCGAAGAACAAAAATCCCACTTCGACCTTGCCTTTCAAGCGTTTTCTGCGCGTTTTGAGACCGCGCATCAATTTGACGTCGGGTTTACCGACACAGTCACGGAGCATCTCCGTTTGGCTCGTGACGAAGGTTCGCAGATCGCTGCGAACGCGTTTGTCGAGGCCGAGGAACTTGAAAAGGCATCTTCGCCGCCGGTAAATTTCGCTGATATTAACGCCGCGATCGCCGACATCAGCAGCAAAGATTCGCAGTCCACTATCCTGAAATCGCTCATCGAACATGCCGCTGAGTACACACCGCGCGGAGCGTTCTTCATCATCAAAAGCGATCATATTGTAGGCTGGAAAGTTTTTGGAAAAGAGGGTCAGAGTGGTGACACAGCGATCCGTGATATCCATTTCCCGATCTCGTTGGATTCGATCCTAGGCAAATCGCTCACATCGCTAGCTACTGTCGAGGGCTCTTACGGCAGCTATTCCGATGATTCAACGTTTCTTGAGGCACTAGAATTCGGCCGACCCGACCGTATGTACGCGATTCCATTGATGGCTCGCGGCCGCGGCGTCGCTGTTCTTTACGCTGATTATGGAAATGAGGGCGTTACGCTCAACACAGATGCACTCGAGGCACTCGTTCGCGTTGCCGGGATGACGGTCGAACTGCTCGCATCGTCAAAAGCAGTGCGTACAGTCCACGAAAGTCCCGTCGCCGTTGAAAACGAAGCGGCTCAAACGGATGGCTTTGCGTTGAACCCGACCGCCAATTACAGCAGCGAGGAGATCTCTTCAGTAATTCCAAGCCCCGGTTACGAATACCAACCGGCTGAGGAACTCTCAAAGGAATCTTTCGACAAAGGGTATGGTGCGTGGGAACCGACTCCCGTTGCCGAAGAGATAGAAGCTGAAAGTACAGAAGCCCATTCGGTCGCGGAAACGAGCGATTTCGCATTTACTGACAGCACGCCGGGATTTGGAGAATTTGTTCCGGAGACATTTGAGGGAGAAGCCGAAACTGAGC
>JBBRUA010000139.1:0-8027 GCA_038248245.1 Pyrinomonadales bacterium
GTATTCAGAACGTCGAATTCCCGAGCGGCCGGCTCGACGAAGGTCAAAAGGAAACCAGCGTCCGCACCATAGGTAAGATCGAAAAACCCGACGAATTTAACGATATTGTCGTCGCGACCCGCGGCGGTTATCAGGTAAAGGTCAAAGACCTCGGCTACGTCGAGGACGGTGCCGAAGAGGTTCGATCCGAAGCACGTCTGAACGGCCAGCCCGCCGTGACCTTGACCGTATCTAAACAGTCCGGCCAGAATACGGTCGCCGTCGCTCAAGAGATCAAGGATCGCCTTAAAGAGATCGAACCGACATTGCCGCCGGGCTTTCAAATGCGCGTCATCGGCGATAATTCTGTCTTTATTGAAAACTCGCTTCACGCTATCGAGGAGCATCTCATAGTCGGTTCAATTCTAGCCGCCCTCGTCGTTTTCTTCTTTCTGTGGAGTTTTAGAACAACCTTCATCGCCGCCCTCGCGATTCCAACCTCGATCATTTCGACGTTCGGACTGATGTACGCAATGGGCTACACGCTCAACTCGATCACCATGCTGTCGCTCACGCTGATGGTCGGTATCGTGATCGACGATGCGATCGTCGTGCTCGAAAATATTTATCGATTCGTCGAGGAAAAGGGAATGAACCCGTTTCAGGCAGCGATCGAGGGGACGAGAGAGATCGGCCTGGCCGTGCTCGCGACGACTTTGTCGCTGATGGCGGTTTTCGTTCCGATCGGTTTTATGCAGGGCATCGTCGGACGTTTTATGTCGAGCTTTGGTTTGACGGCGTCGTTCGCGGTTCTGGTGTCGCTGATCGTCTCGTTCACGCTGACGCCGATGCTCGCCGCCCGTCTGATCAAACCCAAAAAGGTCGAACCTGAAAAGAAAACCGACAAGATCGGCGGCGACGGCATGATCGAGCATAAGGCGGAAAGCGACAGTAAATACAAAGGCTGGTTTCGTGCCGTCGATACTTTCTACGCGTCTCTGCTTCGTTTCTCGATGGCTCACCGGTGGGTGATCGTGACGGTCTGTATTCTCGTATTTGTCTCGATCTATCCGCTATTCATGATGGTCGGTAAAAACTTTCTACCGGTGGATGATCAGTCTCAGTTTGAGGTCACGGTGCGTGCCCCGGAAGGCTCGAGCCTCGGCGGGACCGCTCAAATTTTCGAGCGGATCGCAACCGAGATCCGCAAACTGCCGGGCGTCACCGACACACTTTCAACCGTCGGCGGCGGCCAGCAGCAAGTCGTAAATTCCGGCTCGATCTACGTAAAACTGACCGATACCAAAGATCGCGCAAAATCTCAGGAAGATCTCATGGCCGCGACCCGCGAAATGCTCAAGCAATTCCCGCCTGAGCTCCGAACCGGTGTCCAGCCGGTGCAGGCCTTCTCGGGCGGCGGATTTCGAAGTGCGAACGTCCAGTTCCTGATCGCTGGGCCTGATCTCAAGAAGCTCGAAGAATATTCGACAAAGATCATGGCGAAGATGAAAACACTGCCTGACGCGGTGGACGTCGACTCGACGCTGGTTAGCGGCAAACCGGAGATACAACTGGAGATCGACCGCGACACGGCGGCTGATCTGGGTGTCCGCGTCGGTGATATTTCGCAAGCGCTAAATGTCCTGGTCGCCGGACAGGAAGCGACAACTTTTAATGCGGGAAACGATCAATACGCAGTTCGTGTGCGGGCGATCAATACTTTCCGCACCGATGAAGAAGGGCTAAAACGAATGATCGTACCGTCCTCCAAACTCGGCCAGGTGACACTCGACCGGGTGGTCAAGACAAAGCCGGGTACGGGGCCAAGTGCGGTCGACCGGACGAATCGCCAGCGGCAGGTAACATTGCTCGCCAATACGAAACCCGGTGGTTCGGCAGCGAATATCACTGCGGGAATCGATGCCTACGTAAAGGAATTGAACCTGCCGGCCGGCTACAGGGCCGGTTACGTCGGCCAGTCAAAGGAAATGGGCAAAGCCGGATTTTACTTTTTATTGGCATTCGGATTGTCCTTTATTTTTATGTACATCGTGCTGGCCGCCCAGTTCGAGTCGTTTATTCACCCGATCACGATCCTTTTGACACTGCCGCTTTCGATACCCTTCGGAATTTTCAGCCTTTTGGTGCTGGGGCAGACGGTTAATATTTTCTCCGGCCTCGGACTCTTGCTTCTGTTCGGTGTGGTTAAAAAGAACGCAATTTTGCAGATCGATCATACGAATCATCTACGTGCGGGCGGTATGAATCGGTACGACGCGATCATTCAGGCGAACCGCGACCGGCTGCGTCCGATTCTGATGACGACCATTGCTCTCGTCGCCGGCATGATCCCGCTGGTTCTATCGACCGGAGCCGGATCCGGAACTAACCGTTCGATCGGCGTTCTCGTCGTCGGCGGACAATCGTTGTGTCTCGTACTGACACTGCTTGCCGTTCCGGTGTTTTATTCGATCTTTGACGATGTGGCTGAGATGCGGCTCTTCAGCTATGTCAACGGGTTTGCGACGCGGTTCTTTGGCGGTGCAAAACGGAAGCTTTCGCAGGCGACCAGCTCGCTCGTTGGCAAACCGTAATTTATATGAAACGGCATTTATACATTTCTTTTTTCGCTTTGCTGTTCGTTGCGAGCGTGGAAGTTCGGGCTCAAGACCCGACACCTACTCCAGTGCCTGTGGCGACTGACACGCAGAACGTTGCGCCGGAAAATCTACAGGGAGTGCCGCCGATCGCGGAGAATTACCGATCGAACGTTCGCGGTCTGCCGGACCTCGGCCGGGTCGGTGTCGATATGGCTCAGCAGCGGACCTTGACACTTCGCGAGACTATCGAACTCGCACTCGAAAACAATAAGGACGTCGAGATCACACGTAAGAATTCGCAGATCGCCGAATTCGACCTACGATCTGCCCTGGGCGTCTATGAACCAAGGTTTGCCGGTCAGACATATTTCGAACGATCGAAGAATCCGGTCTTTTCATTTTTTGGAGGCGGGCCCAATTTTTCGCTTGCACAGACCAATCTCGTCGCCAATGCCGGGCTGAACGGAATTATTCGCAGCACGGGAGCGAGCTACAATGTAACTTTCAACAACAACCGCAACACGACGAATAACCAGTTCAACTCGGTCAACCCGACCTACAACACTAATGTATCGGTCGGCTTTACTCAGCCGCTTTTTCGCGGTCGCAAATTCGATCAGAATCGCCGCGTGATCGAGATCGCTAAGAAGAACATCTCGCTAACAGACACTCAGTTTCGTCAGCGCACCATCGAGATCGTCGCGGCCGTACAACGAGGTTATTGGGACCTGACCTTTGCCCTGCGAAATTTGCAGGTCCAGCGTGACAGCGCCAAAGACGCCAAGGATCAACTCGAACACAACCGCCGCCTGGTCGATGAAGGCCAACTCGCACCGATCGATAGCGTCGCGTCGGAAACGCAGGTCGCAAATTTCGAACAGGCCGTTTACGACGCTCTGAACATGGTAAATATCGCTGAGAATGCCATAAAAAATCTGGTTGCACCAAATAAGAATGACGTCGTTTGGGCACAATCGCTGACGCCGATTGATTCGGTCGATCTAACTACTCCGACGACAACGCTCACCGAGGCACTCGACCTCGCCACGCTGAACCGTCCCGAACTTGAGATCAACCGAACTCAAAAGGCCATCAACGTAGTCGATCAAAAGTATTTTCGCGAACAGCATAAACCGCAGGTCGATCTGGTCGCAAGCTACACTCAGGCCGGTGCCGCCGGAACACTTAACCCGAACGTATCAAATCCGTTCGGCGGCGATTCGACCGCCGTATTAAATCAGGTGATCGGAAACCTGAATCAGGTAACGGCCCAAAATTACCCGCAGTTGCCGCAAATATCGCAAATTCCGGTAATCCAAACTCCGGGTTTGCCCGACTACCTTAACGGCGGCTACGGCAGTGCGTTAGCTAATATTTATCGCTACCCGACTTTTCGCGTCGGAGTGCAATTCAACCTGCCGATCTTCGGCGACAAGACGACAAAGGCCCAGATCGGCAAATCGCTGGTCGAGGGCGAGCGAATAGAAACCTTGCGTGAACAGCTCGAACAAGGAATTCAGGTCGAGGTGAGAAACGCGTTACAGGCGATTAGAACCGGCGAAGCACGGCTGCGAGCAGCGGCGATCGCCCGCGAGAATACGGCAAAGCAATACGATTCCGAGCAGCGAAAGCTGGATGCGGGACAGTCTGATATTTACAAAGTCCTCGAACGCCAAACTGCTCTTTCAGTTGCCCGCAGTAATGAACTCCGCGCCCGCACTGACCTAAACAAGGCGATCGCGGAACTGGAACGAGCCACCGGTAATTCGCTCAAAGCAAATGACATCGAGGCTAAGCTAAAAAAATGAGAGCAATCTACATAGCAGCGTTTGGCCCACCGGAAGGCATTGAGATCCGCGAAGTTCCCGAACCTGAAAGGCCCGAGAATTCGCAGGTGCTTGTCCGTATAAAAGCCGTCGGGCTCAACCGGGCCGATCTGCTCCAGGTCGCCGGAAAGTATCCACCGCCGCCAGGTTATTCGCCAAACATTCCCGGACTCGAATTCGCCGGAGAGGTCGCAGACGTTGGATCGGACGTCTCAGCTTGGGAGATCGGCGACCGCGTCTTCGGTATCGTTACCGGTGAGTCGCAGACCGAATATCTGCTGACCGACGAAACGCTCATAGCCCGCATTCCCGAAAATCTTTCATTCACAGCCGCTGCGGCAGTTCCCGAGGCTTTCATTACGGCCCACGACGCCGTTTTCACACTCGCTGGCCTGAGAGAAGGCGAAGATCTGCTTATTCACGCAATCGGCTCAGGAGTCGGTCTCGCCGCTTTGCAGATCGCAAAAGCAAAAGGTGCGACCGTGACCGGAACGTCCCGAACCCCAGATAAACTGGAAAAATGTAAAGCCTTCGGGCTGGACCACGCGATCGTAACCAAGGGAAGTGATTTCGCGGAGCAATTAATGTTAAAGACCGGCGGCAAAGGCGCCGATGTTATTCTAGACCTCGTCGGCGCCGCGTATTTCGAACAGAATCTTGCGAGTCTGGCCCTTCGAGGCAGGCTTGTACTTGTTGGGCTGACCGCGGGCAACACGGCTGAATTCAATCTCGGCTCGCTAATGCGTAAACGAGCACGGATCATTGGGACCGTTCTGCGTGCCCGAACGAACGAAGAAAAGGCACTGGCGACCCGCCTATTCGCGGACGAAATTCTGCCGTTGCTCGCCTCCGGCGCAGTCAAGCCGAATGTCGATCGCGTATTCGCCGCCGAAGATGCCATCGCGGCTTATAATTATCTGGGATCGAACGAAAGTTTTGGGAAGGTGATCGTCGAGTTTTAGCGGTCCATACGCGCCGCCGCGTTATCGGTGATAACGCAAAGGCCTGACGTCCCGTGAGAATCCAGTAGGTGTATCAACTCCGCAGCCTGTCGATATGTCAGACCTTCGGCCTCGATCTGATCAAACGAAACGACCGACCAACCTGGCTCGTCAAGCTCACTTTTCAACTCGGGAACAGTTGGCTCCGGCATCAGATCTGGTTCCAGAATAGAGTTCATGTCGAATATATCGTGCGGCATTTTGTCCTCCGCTCGCTTTCGAAAGTGCGAAAAACCTGACCGCATTTCCTGAATTCTCATAACAATCAAGCGCACCGTGAATTTACCACATCGGTCAAAGTGATGTAAAACTATTTTAAAGCGTAAATTCGTTTTTGTTTCAACAATTGCAGAGAGGAATTGGTAAAATGGTTGAAGTTCCGATCCTATGATCTTCCGCGAATCAATTTTTATCACCGGCTTTCCAGGCTTCATCGCCGGTCGGCTCGTCGAACGCCTGGCAAAGAGCGACACGCAGTTCTTTTTGCTTGTGCAGAGCGGATTCGTTGAAAAGGCGATGAGCGAGATCGAGGAGATCGCCGATTTCACGAGCACACCGCTCGAGAATTTTGTCATCGTCGAGGGCGACATTACGAAACCTGACCTTGGCATCCCCGAAGACGATCTCGAAACGATCCGTTATGATACGACCGACGTTTTCCACCTCGCCGCCGTTTACGACCTTGCCGTGCCCAAAGATGTTGCGTTTCGCGTTAACCTCGACGGCACCAAAAACGTCAACGAATTTGTAAAGTCTGTAAGGCAACTGCGGCGCTACAACTACATTTCAACGTGCTATGTCGCCGGCAAACGCGAAGGCGAAATACTCGAGACCGACCTTTCCGCCGTCTCCGGCTTTCGGAACTATTACGAGGAGACGAAGTATCTGGCCGAGGCCGAGGTCGAAAAGCTGAAGGGCAAATATCCTGTGACGATCTTTCGTCCATCCGTCGTCGTGGGCGATTCAAAAACGGGCGAAACAGCAAAGTACGACGGCATATATTACCTGATCCAATACCTGCGAAAGGCTCCGATGCTTCTCCGCATTCTTAATGTCGGCAATAGTCAGGTAAGGCTCAATCTCGTACCGGTCGATTTCGTCGTCGAGGCGATCGCCGCTCTGGCACACGACAAAAACGCTAATGGAAAAACGATCGCCCTCGCCGATCCCGAGCCGCTGTCCACCGCTCAGCTTTTCGACGCGATCGCGGTTGACCTGACGGGGCGCAAGTCCGAGTTTGGGCCGCCGGTAAAACTCGCCGAGTGGTTTCTCAACACGAGGATCTCACCGTCGCTCACCGGTCTGCCGCATAACGGTGTACCGTATTTTTTCATCTCGCAAAAATACGACACCGCTGTCGCCGGACAACTCCTCAAGCCTCACGGGATAACTTGCCCAAACTTCGCGGCCTATGTCTCGAATTTGCTCGATTTCGTCGAAGAGAACCCAAAACTCTGACAGGCACACGTTTGCGCAAGATCGGGCATCTAATCAAAACTAATGAAAAGTCCCCTGCCCAGATCACATCAGTTCGCATTCAGCCTCCTTTTACTTTTATACCTCGCGGTCGGGGCATTCGCTCAGAGCGGCCGCGTCCAGCCGACACCGACCCCAACGCCTGACGAAACGGTCCGCGTAGTCACGGAGGAGATCAAGCTTAACGTGTTGGCGTTTGACGAGAATGGTGATTTCTTTGGCGACGTTACTTCCCGCGATCTGGTGATCACCGAGGACAATATTCTGCATCAACCAACGAGCGTTCGGCGGTTGCCGGCGAATGTTTTGATCGTTATGGACACCGGCGGTGAGATGCGTTCGGTAAAAAGCCTTGATTGGACGCGAAAGGTCGCGAGATCGCTCGTCACGTCCTTAATGCCCGACGATACCGTCGCGGTCATGCAATACAGCGACAAAGCAGAGATCGTCGACGAATGGACGACCAACAAAACGCAAACTCTGGATGCGATCTCGACGAAGACCAACTTTGGCCGCAGGTCTGAATTCGTTGACGCTCTGAAGATGGCAACGGACTTTTTGCTTCGCGATCCGATCGAGAATCGCCACCTTGTTCTCATCACCGACGGCACCGATAGCCAGGGTCAGGCATCCGCAAAGATCGATGCCTTTCGCCGATTAACGAGCACCGATATTTCCGTCCACGTGCTCAGTTACACCTCGATGGAAGGTGCGGATATCGCTCCCCGCACCAGCGTTATCTCCAATTCACCTCCGCCGAAGGTAATGCCCGACATGGTTCGCGACCAACTTCCCAAAGGCGGCGTGCAAGAAGCGGCATCGCGGCCCCGGATCGGCCCAACCATCAATCTCGACCGCACCCTCATGAAGCGCATAAAGTCGCGCAAGGTTGATCTCGAGACCAGTCAGGAGCAGCTCGAAAAGCTCGCCGAGAACACCAACGGTGTGTTCATCCTCCCCAGCTCGACCGATGAAATGGTCGACAGAGCCCCGCTGGTCGCCAAAATGATCGACTCGTCCTACGTCGTCACCTACACGCCGAAGATTCCCGTCATCGAAACGCGCGGCGTCTCAGAACGAACGATCGACGTCACATCGAAACGCCCCGGCCTGATTGTGCAATCCCGCCGCAAACTGGTAATTAA
>JBBRUA010000140.1:0-7911 GCA_038248245.1 Pyrinomonadales bacterium
ACTGCGTCCAAGTTCGAGTGCCAGAAAGAACAACACGAATGCCGTGTCGATCGCAAAACTGCCGCCAAAATTGATCTTGTTGTCTCGTGTCATATCAATATCTGAATTGTGTTTGGTCAATACGTCCAATTCCAGCCTAATTCCTATTTTTGCTTGCTAAACTGCTGATAGGCCACACGAAACAGCTCCGAGAGTGCCTCGGCCGTCTCCGGCGTTAGCTTCCTATCGGCCCTGAGGTGTGCCTGAACGATCTCCGGCATCGCTTCATGCGGATAATAGATGACTGGTTCGACCGTGTCGCTCGACTGGATCTTCATCATCCGGTCGACCGGCATATCCAACCACTGCGAAAGGCGTGCAATGTTATCCGCATCGGGCCGTCCGGTTCCATTTTCTATACGTGATAGCGTCGACGCCGAAACTCCCGTCAGGTCCGCTACGTCACGCAAACTTAAACTAAGCTCATCGCGGTGTCGCTTGATCGCCCGTCCGAGCTCTACCGTACTTAATAAACTCTCATTCTTAAATGCCATTGTTTTTTCCTCCATGAATTACTCGTGCCATTTCTGCACCTTTCATTTCACAGATAAAACATAACACAGGAATATTTTGAATGCAACACCATATTTCATACTTGCAACAAATAAATCCATCTGATACGCTGTTTCATAGATGCAACGTACGTTTACGTATCTTGCTTCTATTGAAAACTATAACTGAGTCGCGTGATCTGACACGCAGCGAACAGACATCGATTTCGCCGAACAATAACGGGTATTTCAGATATACCCGGTGAAAGTTAGTACGGCAAGATCGATGGTAGATACCAGGAGATAAGATAATGAAACGCAACACGCTAAACGAAACGCCGGAGCCGGCAGCAGAAAATATTTTCGAGACGGATGAAACAGGGAGCAATGTTCTCGATTTTTCGACAACGCTGCGCGAGCTTCGCAAAACAGTCGATCCTAATTTGATAAGACATCGTGCGGCGGGCCGCGATCGGAACGGTCAGACGCACATGGTCGAGTATGTCGAGTGGCACACGGTCGCCGATATCCTCGACGAACACGCTCCAAACTGGGTGCACTCGGTCAAAGACATTCGTCCGATCGGCGAGATCGTGACCGTCACTGTCGCGATAACGATTGACGGCATCACCCGCGAAGGCATCGGAACCGGGAAAGCGATCAGTGAAAGCGGCATTAAAAAGGCTGAACACGATGCGTTAAAACGCGCTGCAGTGAAATTCGGCATCGCTCGCGAACTTTATAAGAAAGAATTCGATCTGGTTGAGCCGGACGACATTCCGCAGATAGCCGAACCGCTGCAGTTTGGCGACTCGGTCGCTAGAAGCCTCGGGGATATGGTAACGGCAAAGCAACTTGGAATGATCAGGGCGATCGCTCGCGAATGCGGGATCGATGCTCAATACGAGTGTTCACAACTGCTCAAGTGCGGCGTCGACGAACTCTCAAAACGAGCAGCGTCCGAACTGATCGAGCATTTGCAGGTGTTACAGCGAAACGCTGGTGCGGTAGAACCGATGCGGCGAGCAGGATAAGTGCCGACAGCGGCACGCAAGATGTTTTGAGTTGTGGTTCTAACCCGTCCGCCTTTCTCCATGAGGCTGAAAAAGAAGGCTCCCGCTCACAACTCAAAACTTTTTCTTTATCTTTAGAACCCCTGGGCTTTCATTCGGCCAGTGAAATTCAACCGCAAAAAACGCAATATAGGAGTAAGTTCTATTTTGCGTTTTCTACGCCTTTTCGCGACGATTTTACTTATCGCGTTCCGGTGAATGAAAGCGGTTCAGGAACGATCGGGGCCGTTAGCGATCCACTCATTGTGTCGCCGTCGACTTTTCCGGCGATGACAAATTCTATTGGCTGTCCCTGCATTTCAGCATTCGCGGTGGCGGTGAGTTTATTTCCCGTTACCTTCCCTTCCGCGATCTTTCCATTTCCGAGCATTGTCTCGAGAACGCCCGTGACGCTTTCGCCGTCCTGCTCAAGCGTTAGCGAAACCGGCAACTGCTGCCCCTGAAATTCGACCACGAGCGACCACTTTCCGGCAACGGCGGCGGTTTCAGCGGCTTCGGACTTACCGTATTTGGCTATGTCCTGAACGTTTCCATCGGTATCAAAAACCTCCACCGACGCGGCATAGCTTGTCACCTGCGGCAGAAGTTCTTCGGCGTCGCCGACGATAACGATAGCGATCTCATCGGGCCGGACACGTTTTTGAGCGATCGCAAGAACTTCGTCAGCGGTTACGGCATCTACGTTCGCTCGGTATGTTTGCAGATAATCTTCGGGTAGGTCATAGAGGTGCTGATTGACGATCAGCGATGACAGGCCGCTCTGCGTTTCAGCCCTGAGCGGAAAGACTCCGGTCAGGAAGTTCTTGGCATCAGCCAGCTCTTCGTCACCGACCTTTTCAACGCGAATGCGGTCGAGTTCATAGAAAAATTCCTTCAGCGATTCTCCAGTCACGGAAGTGCGCACCTCAGCCGTTGCTTCAAAATCTCCTGCCAGACGTTTGTTCTCAAGCCGGGTGTACGCACCGTAGGTATAGCCTTTTTCCTCACGCAAATTCATGAACACACGCGACGAGGCTCCGGCTCCGAGCACCTGATTCATCACGATCAACGGAAAATAATCGGGGTCGCTACGTTTGACGCCGAGATTCGCGAGGACAATATTCGACTGGGCAGAGCCGGGGCGATCGACGATCGTTAAACTTCGGACGGAGAGTTCTGGAGGTTCAGCGAAATCATTCGTCAAGCCGCTTCCCTGCTGCCAATCGCCGAAAAGCTCGTTCAAATCGGCGAGGAATTCATCTTTTTTCACATCGCCGACAACGATAAAGATCGCGTTATTCGGCACAAAGCGTTCGGCATGGAACTTAACCAGCATCTCGCGGTACAGTTTCTCTATATCGTCGGCCTTCGGCGAGACTTTTGAATACGGATGAGCGCCGTAGATGAGTCTGGCGGCCTGTTCGCCCGCCAGGAAGCCGGGCTGCGAACGCTGAAACTTCAGATTCTCGATCGTGTTCCGGCGGTAAAGGTCCAGCTCGCCCTCCGGAAAGGTCGGACGTAGGACAACGTCGGCCATCAGATGCAGGATCTCCTTCGCATAAAGCGAAAGACTGGACGCCGCGACGGTCGTGAAATCGTCCGACGCTCCGGCCGAGATACTGGCGCCGAGCCGTTCGATCTTTTCGGCGAGTTGCAGACTCGAAAGTTCCGCCGTTCCCTCGGTAAGCATCGACGTCATCGCCGAAGTAAGTCCGGTCGCACCTTCCGGGTCGTTAATATCTCCCGAAAAGAACGCGAGGCGATAGCTCACGAGCGGCAGCCGTTCGTCCTGAAATATGACAACTCGCAAACCATTGTCGAGCGTCGCCTGGATCGGCTGTGGTATATCAAAAGAAACCGGAGCAAGCGGCGCCGGAGCAGTTTTTCGTAATTCTGGAGTCATAAATTTGTGATTCACCACGGAGGCACCGAGGCACGGAGTAAATAGGATGTTCTGCCACAGATTAACGTGGAGTTACGCAGATGAAAGAGATAAGAGATTTGCCTGATAAGTTTCTAACATGAGTGATTTCCGTTAATCCGCAGCAAACTTTCTTCTCTGTGCCTCCGTGTCTCTGTGGTCTATTCTTCCTAACCTTTTCCCGCCGGTACGACATCAAGCAACGCTCGGTTTTCGGTGTTTAGAAACTTGCCGACGGCGTTGCGGATCTGGCTGGCGGATATCGCGAGCAGTGATTCGAGTTCGGTGTTAACAATTGTCGGGTCGCCGTCATACAACGCGAACTCCGCAATTTGTTGCGCACGCGACATCGAAGACTGGCGCATACGAACTGAATCGTTGATCAGTTGATTCTCGATCTTTTCCATCTCTTCGGCGGTCGGGCCGTGGGCGGCGAGATCTTTGATCTCGTTCATGATGGTCTCGCGGATCTTGCTCAGGTCTTTTTCCGGCTTTGGAATTGCCCCGACGAAGATGCTCGAAGGCCCGCGACGCTCGTCCGTGAAGCCAAACAGTTGAATCACCGATTCTTCGCCCTTAACGAGCTTTTGGTAAAGCCGCGAACTGTCACCGTCATACAAAACCTTACCGGCGAGATACAACGCGTAAAACTCGGGCGAACGCCTTTCCGGTATCTTCCAACCGATCAGGAACGCAGGGAACGGCGCCAGTTTGTCTTCCCACTCCTTGTAATTCGAAGCGACCTCAACCGGTTCGCTGACATCGAGTGCCGGCGGCAAAGGCTGTGACTTTATGTCGCCGAAATAGTCCTCGATCAGCTTTTTCGAGTCCGCCGTGTCAAAGGCACCGGATAGAACAAGCACGGCGTTGTTCGGAGCGTAGTAGATCCTAAAGAATTCCTGCACGTCCTCAACCGTCGCGTCGTCGAGGTGTTCCATCGAACCGATCGTCGAGTGCGAATTGGCGAAATTCTTGTAGATCATCTCGTTGATGAGATCAAAGATCTGTCCGTAAGGCTGATTATCGTAACGCAGACGCTTCTCTTCCTTCACGGCTTCGCGTTGATTGTCGAGATTCTCCTGGGTCACCGCCAGCGAACGCATTCGGTCGCTTTCGAGCCAGAGAGCGAGCGGCAATTGATTGGCCGGCAGCGTCTCGTAATAGTTCGTCCGCTCGCTCGAAGTCGTACCGTTCATCGTGCCGCCGGCTTTCATAATGTGCTGGAAATGCCCGGCCTTCGGGACGTTCTCACTTCCCTGGAACATCATGTGTTCAAACAGATGAGCAAAGCCCGTGCGGTCCGCCCGTTCGTTACGCGAACCGACGTTATAGTAAACCGCGACCGAAACAACGGGCGCCGAGTTATCGTAATTAAGCACAACCCGCAAGCCATTCTCCAAAGCATATTCCTCAAGTTCAAGCGGCGGTAATTTAAATGATTCAGACATATTTTCAGTAGTTCTCAGTTCCAACTTTAGCTGGCTTTCGCTTAATTTAATCAAACCATTTCAAACCCAAAAAAGCAAAAAGCTTCGAAGCGAAGAGTTTTAGACACGAATCTCACGAACAAGACACGAATAGGAAAACAAATTTCGCTTGTTCCTGTTCTTTTCGTGTCCGTTAGTGTCAAAATTTCTTTCTTAAACTGTTCCTTACCGTACAGAGACCACCATAGCATCGGCGTAATATGTGGTAGGAGAAAAAATGAATAATAACGACGTTAATACTAATAATAAAGAGTTGCTCGATGTCGAGCCGGATCCGGAAGTGGCGGCGGAGTTTGCTGATGCTGCCGAAGTGAACGAAGGTTTGCAGGACCAGTATCTTGATAAGCTGGTCGAGAATACCAACAGTTCGCCGATGCTTTCGGGCGGAGACGTTGATGCGGCTTGGGAAGAATCTGATGTCGGCGAAGAGTCGGTCGGCGGCGGCAATCCGACGCCCGACCAGAGTGTTGTCGAAGAACTGGGCGAAGCGATGGGCCTCACCTACGAAGATAACGAACCCCTCGGCGGCGAAGACAAGCTCGAGGAACGCGACGAAGATCGCTGGGAACTAAATCCCGCGTCCGCCGAAGACGTTACTTAAATAACGCAGTCGCCGCAACGTATTTTCAGCTCACCAGTAGAATCCTGTATTCCGATGTACCATTTCAATTTAAAGATGCAAAGCCTCCATCTTTAGATGGAACGTCTCCATCGAACGATTGACTATTCCCATCTAACGATGGCGAATCCTCATCAAACGATGCTAACCCTCCATCTTTCGATCCGCAAATTAAATCTAGCGATGAAGCATTATCATCAAACGATGAGAGTTGAACATCGGACGATGCACAAACTCCATCGAGCGATGCAGTTTGTGCATCGGTTGATTTATAGCTTCAAGCTTTCGATCAAAACGCTACATCAAAATTACGATAGGCTACACATTCTCTTGATTCTCTCTTGCGATCGCGTACAACGCTGATTTGACTTGAAAAGGAGTGAGATTGGGGTAGCCTTCGACGAATCGGGCCACGATGCCGACGATGTGAGGGCACGCGAAACTATTACCGGTCAGGTTGCGATGGCCGCCGCCTAGCCATGCAGTTCGAACATTGATGCCGGGAGCTGTGAGTTCGATAACATCGCCGTAACGGAAGCCGAATTTGAGCGGATCGGTCTCGTCGCTTTTGATCACGGAGATCAGCGACGACGAAAAGACGGACGGAAAGCTCGGCTGCGGCAGATTATTTGCCGCCGCAACCACAATACATCCCGCCTGATAAGCTCTATCCAGCATATCGTGCAGCGGAGAAAAGAACTGCGGCTTCGTCGTGCCGAGACTGAGGTTTATCACCTTATACTTTTTCTTGATAGCGTACTCGAGGCCCGCAAGGAATACCTGTCCATCCCCAAGCCCGCCCGCTCCTAGCACCTTAATACTCGCAAATTTAGCATCCGGAGCGATCCGCCCGATGATCCCCGCACACGCCGTCCCATGTCCCGCCGAGTCACCCTCCGTCGAAGGATCAAAAACCACCCGATTCCCCTCGATACGAGCTTCCACAGACTCCACGACCTTTCCCGTAAGTTCCGGGTGCTCCGTCTCGATCCCACTATCCACGATCGCCACAGTCACACCCCGACCGGTCGCAGAGCGCCAATTATGACGCGGCTTAAAATAACCCGACATTGTCGCATCGAATGTTTCCATAAAGCGGATTTAGACACGAACGGACACTAATAAGACACTAACAGGACAGGAAATCTTTAAATTATGGACAAATCTCAAAATCGCCGCTTTGTTCAATATTATTCACGAGATAGCGAGAACTGATTCGTTTTGTTCGTGTCTATTTCGTGTTCGTTCGTGTCTAAATCTCTATCCTCCTTCAATTTACCACCCGTTCGATATCAACGCGTTCTTTATTAAAGTTAATTACCAGACCGAGCTTAAGCCCTGTCGCCTGAAGGTAGTTCAACGTCTGCGACAAATGAACTTTTATGATCCGTTCGCACGCTTTTACCTCGATTATGATTCGCCGCTCGACCACAATGTCGGCGAAATAGGTTCCGACGATCACTCCATGGTAGCGAACCTCCATCGGGGACTGCTGATCCACCTGCAAACCGATGTCGCGAAGTCCCACGATCAGGGCATTCTCATAAACTTTTTCGAGAAACCCATAACCTAGAGCATCTCGCACCTTGTAGGCCTCGCCAACAATCGCGTACGAAAGATCTTTTTCAACAATTTCCGGCATTCTTGTTCGTGCTTCTTCGTGTCCGTTCGTGTCTATTCTTAAATCTTAAAATTTCAGATAACTCGTTTCTCCCTTTTCGTCAGAGTAGCCGACGATGGCTTCGAGAAGTTGTTTGCAGAGTTTTCGTTCGGCGTCTCCTCGGCTGGCGACTTCGCGTAGGAGGACGGCGAGGTCCATTCTCTCTCTGTGTTCTGCGGAATCTCGAGAGGCCGCGAGCCAGGAACGCACGACGGCAAGATCGGACTCGTCGGCATTTGCGAGGACTTTTGTACTGAGGTCACGCAAGAGCTTCGCGGCTTCGTACGCATTTACCAAGGACGCGATCGCGTCTGCGTAAACTCCGGCGGTGTCCATCTCGTCGCTCGTGAACGGCGCATACGGCGGAGTACCACGGCGGTTGATAAATTCGAGCACGCCGACGATCTCATCTTTGAACCTCAAAGGCGTTGCAAGGATGGACTGAGTCGAGTAACCAGTCGCCTTGTCCACCTCGGCGTAAAAGGTGCTGTCTTCGCCCGCATCCGAAACCGCCATCGGCTGTCCCGACATCAGAACAAATCCGGCAATCCCTTTTCCCGCCGGCACCTGCATATTCAGGAGCTGGTCCGCTACCTGTCCGATGGCGGACAAGAACCGCAAATCGCCGCCATCACCATCGCG
>JBBRUA010000141.1:0-7903 GCA_038248245.1 Pyrinomonadales bacterium
AAGTATTACGCCGGCGGCGACGGATACGTTCAGGGAGTCTATTTTTCCATACATCGGAATTTTTACCAAGACATCGCAGTTTTCCGCGACGAGTCTGTGCAGTCCGTTGCCTTCGCCGCCAAGAAAAAGAGCACTTGGCTGACGCCAGTCCCACTCATAGATGTCCATTTCGGCATTCACGCTCGTACCGACGACCCAGATATTTCTGGCTTTCAGGTCATCGATCAGCCGATTAAGGTTAGCGGTCTTGGCGACTTTTACATATTCGATCGCCCCCGCCGAGGACTTTGCGACAGTATCGGTGAGTCCGACCGCACGCCGTTCCGGTATTATTACGCCGTCAACATCAGCACATTCGGCCACGCGGAGGATCGCCCCTAAATTCCGCGGGTCTTCCACTCCATCGAGAACGACAATAAGCGGAACCGCCGAGGCGTCTAGAATTTCTTCCGTTTCGACGTATCCGGCGGCGGCGGAGAAGGCAAGCACTCCTTGATGATTGACCCCTGACTCGAGGTGTTTCGCAAAATTATCGCGGGGCACACGGCTCCAGGCGATTGACCGCGAACGGCAAAGATCAATGATCTCCGATAATCGGCGTTCGCCGGCTCCATCAGCTATCAAAACTTTATCAACCCGGCGAGTATCCGCCCGCAACGCTTCGAGCACAGGTAAAACGCCGTATATCAAGGACGAAGAGCGATTCTCAGGCGATGAAGTCCTAGTCCGGCTTTGCTCTCGACTCTGAAACCCGTTTCGTTCCGGCTGCTGTGGCTTCTCGCGGAGCGATAGCCTTTCGGGGGCCACTCGCTTTTCCTGACGCGGTTGTCTTTTCGGAAGAGACTCTCTTTCAGGTTGCGGAGGTCTTCTCTTTGGCCTCTTTGGCGATTCTTTCCTGTTCATATACGTGCCACTGTAAACGTGAATATTTCGTAAATTGCTGGAGATTGGACGTAGTTTCTACTTTTTGAAGCCCCGTCTTTCCAAAGCCCAATCTTCTCATTCCCTGAGGATCGCTCCTTTTATCGAGATCCCAAACATGGTTCAGCATTCGCCTCACCGACCCGTAATCGTCTACGAGTTTTGCCGTTGGGGCCATCTTTGTCAGGAATACGAGGAGCTTTTTTATATTCTCGGAAGCGAGAAATCCTTTTTCCGCACCCAAACACGAGAAATCAAAACCCGCGAGTTGAATCCGGAATCCTTTCGGATCGCTCGTGCTGAAAACGTCGACGATCGTGTCGTGGACGGACGATTCAACCTGATCAAAAACCTCCGGTCCTTTTCGCTGCCGCCTTTCGACCATATCGATCTTGTTCTCACTCAAAAATCCAGGCACGATCAACGCCAGATCGCCGATCGCTATCTTCGTCGCCGCATGAGTAAAAAAGGCGATAAATGTGATCGCATTATCGTCAATCTCGATACCTGAAAGTCTCACCGGCGGCTCGTTGGCTGCCAAGGCTTCATCGGAAACGATCTGACAGATCAAGCCCAAGGTCGCAAGCCTTGCCGTAATGATCTCAGCATCTTTACTGCTGTCGACTCGGGCTAGTGGCAGCATTTTGCCGGAAGCCAGGAACAATCCAGTATCGTCTATCGATTGCGAGATCAGCTCAGCGACCTCCGGCACGGAAATTTTCGCCCGGGCTTTCTTTTTTTGAAAGATGACGTTAAACCCGCGTTCCCAAGATTCCATCGGGCGGACGACGGGCTTTACTTTTGTCGAATTCTCCGTCTGGATTTCGAGTTCATCGCCGCAATATAGACATTTCGATCTAGTCGGCGGATTGTTCCGCCTACAGGCTCCGCACCCAATCAATTCGTTTGCCGCGAAGGCAATATTCTCCGTCTGGATCGACGGGTCGAAAGCGGGCTTTGTCGTCGACGTTAAATCAGGCTTCTCGGGCATAATCAAGAGAATTTTAACACCATCGAGCCGATATTGCTTGACCCGAATGCCCCGGCGTAGCAAACTGTACCTAGGCACAGTTCGATGAAGTCGATAAGACACACGGCGTTAAAGAGTGAAATTACTTGATAAGTTATTTTTTATAGACCGATATTTTACAGTTAATTTATTTGATCATTAGTTTGGGCAAGCGAGTTTTGTAGAAAGATCAGACAAAAACGCCTCAATATCGACTCACGGAGAATTTGCCTAGATTCTCGAAGTTTGAGGTACAACAAAATGCAGTTCGACACGACTACCAGATCGTCCTGGCAGTTCGGACATCGGGGACGCGTAGCCGTCTTTATTGACGGAAACAATCTTTTTCACGCGGCCCGATTTCACACGATAGATATTGATTACAATAAATTGCTCCGGGTCCTGCTCGGCGACGGTCGGCTTTTGCGCGCCTTCTTTTATACCGGAGTTGACGTGGGAGCGGAAAGGCAGCAAGGTTTTTTGTTATGGATGCGGAGGAATGGGTTTCGTGTCGTTCAAAAGGAACTCAAAACTTTTTACGACGGAACTCGCAAAGCTAATCTCGATGTCGAGATCGCCGTCGACATGCTCAGCCTTGCCGGACGTTACGACACTGCGGTGCTTGTTTCCGGTGACGAAGATTTTGTTTATGCGATAAATGCCGTGGCATATAAAGGTTGCCGCGTAGAAGTTGCCGGTTTTCGCTCGAACACTGCCCCGCGTCTGATCGACGTGGCGGATTTCTTTATTGACCTCGGTGACATCGCGGACCTGATTCGAAAAGATATTTCGCAGGGCAATGAATACGACGTCCCTTCGTTCGTGCCGCCGGGTGAATTAAATGATTCGATGCGCGGAAACAGCGGCGGGGGATTTCCGCGGGTTGCCAGCCCGGTGCCGATCGAGCCAAACTATTCTGATGACGACGACCGGGATCAATACGACCGTATGCGGAACGAACGATGAAGTTGTTTACCATCAGTGAGGCCAACGCTCTATTGCCGTCGATAATTCCAAAGCTCGTAGAGATCAAAGATCTCTACGCAGCCCTTGGCGAACTCCGGGATGCGTCGAGAGCGGCAGCCAGCGCATCTCACTTCGGCGGCGGAATGAAAGGCGGCACCGGATACGTCAATACTCTGTACCGGGTGGGGAAGCTTACTACTGAACTCAACGAATTTGGTGTCGAATTAAAGGACTACACACGCGGCCTGATCGATTTCCCTTGTATGAGAAGCGGACGAATCGTCTATCTTTGCTGGCAGCTAGGAGATGCCGACGAGGTCGAATGGTGGCACGAGACGGACGGCGGATTCGACGGGCGGCAACCGCTATAGAAAGCGCTTAAAGGCTTAAAAGTTTTCCACAATCCCGTTAACATTTCCAATATCCCGTGAAAGTTTAGATTCCCCTGCGCTTTAGTGTTGACTACTTAAAGTAATTTCTGATAACATCACCGAGTTCTCGTCGATTCTTGCATAACAATCTCTGCCGTCTCACATGGAGTGCTTATGAAATGCCCGGTCTGCAATCGTGATCTAGCGCCGACATTGTCGATCTGCCTTACTTGCGGAGCCATGATGAATGACTCTGTCCGCGAGGAGCACCAGGTCAAGGTCTCGACATCCGGCAACCTTACTAAGATCGAACAAAACGCCGTAATCTTGCCACAGCCGAGGCCGCTCGTAAAACAATCAAATCCATATGCGGTACCGCCGCCCGCAATAATTGTTCCCGCGCCGCCCGTGCAAAGACGCGTGGAAACTGCGGAACTAACATCCGCGAAGACGAGCCAAACACTCGTAGATTTCCAGAATAAGAATACGACGATTCCCGAGTGGCGTTTGCAAATGCAGAATGCCGTTCGTCAGCGAAAAGGCGGAGCAGCCGGCGACGTTTCAGCCGTTTCGACCGAGGCTGTCTCGACACCAAGATTACGAACAAACGGAGCGGCGGCGCTCAAGGCTGAAATTGAGCAGGAGCCGATCATTATTGAAAATGCCGATCCGAGATTAAGCAATGCTCTCAGACGTATTGACGACTCGCTCACTTCATTTCTCCCCGTGGAGCCTGTAAAATCGGCATCTGCCACCAAAATCTCACAGCCAAGAAGTTTTCCTTTTGACGTGGTTGCTCCAAACGTCAATGCGGTTTCCCGTCCGCCCGAAATAAGAGCAAACGTCAACATTTTGCCGAAACCGACGCTTGTCGCACCACTTAAGCTCGACACCAACAAGTTGCCTAAGCTTGAAGAAGTGCTGCCAAAGACGTTCGACAAAGTCGAGAATCTTTCAGTCGATCCTGTCATTGCTGAGCCGTCAAAACCTATCTTCGAGAGCATAAAGCGGATTTTCATTAATGCCGAAAAGGCCGGAACCGAGGAAGAGATCGATCTGATCGAGGACGATGAGATCGACGATCTTGCTCCATTGTCGATGCGTTTCAACGCCGGGCTTTTTGATCTTATAATTGGAACTGTAGTCAGCATGGTATTGCTTTCACCATTGGCTTTGTCAGGAAATAACTGGTTCTCGATCTCCGGATTGTTACTATTTGCGGCCGTATGCTCGATCGTAATGTTTACATATCTGACGGCGAGCGTCGGTTTTTACGGCAAAACTTTGGGAATGAAGATATTTTCGCTAGAGGTCGTCGATGCGGAGGAAAATCAGTATCCGACGCTCCAACAGGCAGCGATCCACTCGTCACTGTACATTGGATCACTTGCGTTTCTGGGCGCGGGCTTTGTCACGATGTTCTTTAACGAAGAAAAACGCGCCGCCCACGACCTACTCTCCGGCACGATCGTCGTTCGTCAGTTTTAGCGTTTCCGGAACATTTTATCCAAAGTCTAAAGCTCCCTGTGGCTTTGGACTTTGGATATTTAGTTTTAAACTTACGAAGTGAATGATGTTGAGTTAGCACAGGTTAGCAATGAGATAGATACTGCACTTACCGGCCGCCAGTTCGGGCGGATATTTCCGATATCAAAAACTTCGTTTGCCGTAGATTTTCACCCGCACGCATCCAGTTATCTTTTTATAGATATTGCTCCGAGATCACGACGAATATACCTGATTCGGCGGCGGCTAAAGGAACTAGAACGGAACGCTACCAACCCCGACCCGTTTCTTCTAAAATTAAAAGGCCGACTTTCAAACGCCGTCCTGGCGAACGTAAAAAAAGAACTGGCATCGATTACATTTACTTTTGAAACGCTCGCTGACGGCCATTTGTCTCTGTCGGTTGACCTCGGCGGAAACCGGCCGAATATGTTCCTCCTTAACGAAGATGGAATCATCATTGCGGCGCTGAATCAATGGGAGGATCTGGGCCAGAAGATCGATGAGAAACATGTCGCAGTCGAAGCGAAAGACCCAGCCGCCGCGTCGATCGTCACGCCTCGCGTAAGCCGAACCCTGTCTGAGGCCTTTGACGAGCACTACCGGGAACAGGACTCGGAGACAGCGTTTCAAACGCTCGCGACCGGTGCCCGGAAAAAGGTAAATGCCGAGATCACCAAGCATAAAAAGCTGATTCAAAATCTACGATCCGACCTCCAAAAACATGGCGACGCCGAGAAATGGAAACGTTTTGGCGATCTTTTACTAGCTAGTCTTTCGACCGCTAAACGCGATGGTGACAAAACATTCGTAACGGATTATTTCGACGAAAATATTCCGACGATAGAGATAACCGGAGACGAGCACAAGCCTTTGAACGAGATCGCCGAGTCCTATTTTCGGCGCTATACAAAGGCTAGAAACGGTGCCGCTGTCATAGCTGAGCGGATTGAAAAAGTTAATAACGATATTGCTGCACTAGAACTGCGAAAAGAAAGAATTGAAATTGCGATCGTGAATCGCGACGAAGATCATCTAAGCGGCTGGACGGTTGTGAAGCCCGCAATAACGCCGGCCGGCTCGAAAAAGAAGAAAGAGGAAGATTTCACAGGTGCGAGACGATTCTTTTCGTCCGACGGTTTCGAGATATTGGTCGGGAAAAAGGCTAAGGACAATGATTATCTTTCGTTTCGAGTGGCAAAATCACTCGACCTATGGCTTCATGCCGCAGACTATCCGGGCTCGCACGTGATCGTCCGTAACCCCAATAAGAAAGAAATACCTAATAAAACCTTGCTTGAGGCCGCACAGCTCGCTGCGTTTTATAGCAGTGGCCGCGGGCAGGTGAAAGCGGCGGTGAATTACACTTCGAAAAAATTCGTCAATAAACCGAAGCGTGCGGCTCCCGGACTGGTCAGCCTAGCGAGTTTCAAAACGATCCTCGTCGAACCTCAAGTGTCGATCAAGTTGGATTCGTGATCAACTTTCGTTCATCAATTTTTCAACGGTTTCCTTCATCTGTCCCACAACCTTTGGACCGCCGCCGAGGAATACTCCGCGGACGTGTCCTTCGCGATCGACCAGGAGACTGATCGGAATACCGCTGAACTTTGTGAACTTATAAACTTCGCTCGTCACGTCATTTCCGACACGCGCGAGTTCATAGTTAAGCTTCATCTTCTCGGCGAACGCCTTTATTTCCTCGATCGATTCCGGATTTCCATCACCATCACCAACATCTAGTCCAAGGATCTGAAATCCTTTTTCGCGATACTTTTCCTGCATCACGACTAATTCCGGCATTTCCGCACGACACGGGCCGCACCAAGTTGCCCATAGGTTAAGTAGTAATACCTTGCCCTTACGGTCCGCGGCTTTGAACTTAGTGCCGTCGAGCAATTCCAGATCGGCCTGAGCGATCCCCGACGGTAGTGGCGGGTAAGCGGAAGATTTTGACTCTCCCGGCGTCGTCTTTGCAACCGTCAGGTTAGCCATATTTGTCTTCCCATTCGCCGGGGCTGAACCTGAACCGGAGCAGGCGGAAAGTCCCGAGAACGCGATCGCAAAAACTACAAATAAGGCCAGATTGATAAATATATGTTTCATAAAAACTGATGCCTTGTCACCGGATATCCTTTAAGCGAAGGATGATGAGCGTGGCTAAGACCAACATTCCAAACATTAGCATCAATACGATCTGATTTAAAACTTCGTTCATCCACGGATGCAAAAACGTGATGTACGAGCTTAGATCCTTGGGCATCTTTTTAGCCGGTGGTATGGCCATCGGCTCATCAAGTTTTGGGATCGATGGACTTTCTCCCCTACTGACCTGATCCTCGAGGGCCCGTAGTTTCTCTTCCGACGAGGCCTTAAATGTCTCCACGCTCTTTCGCGAGGCTTCAATTATCTTGTCATTTTCGGTCTCGATCTGCTTGTAAAGCCCGAGCCCGCCGGTTTTGCCGTTCTGGGCCGCTCCTTCTTTTTCAAGCGTGTCGAGCGTCGAAAATCGTTTGATCGTATCGAATGACCATGCCGCCGGAACGAGCATGCTCGCCGGTTTAGATATTCCGCCGGGGACGCCGAATATTCCTGACAGCAATATTTGCGGAATAAGTATCAGCGGAACGAGGCTGGTTGCCATTTCAGATGTTTTGACGAACGCCGAGATCAGCAGACCAAGAGCAATTCCGACCGCTCCCGTCAGGATCATCGCCCACAGCTGCGGAATGCCGAACATCTCCCCCGGCATCGGCATAAATCCTGTAAGGTCGAATATTTTTAGCGGCACAAACAGCATCAGGCACTGAATGCCGACGATCGTGCCCAAAACGAAAAACTTCGAACCGAGATATGGAAGCAGGCCCACATTGACCATTCGTTCCCGGGCATAAACCGGCCTCTCGCGAATGATCTCTCGGGCAGAAACGCTTGTGCCAAACCAAATAGCGACCAGAGCGAGGACGAAGTACGCTAAATCGCGGGGAAGATCGTTCCCGAGGACGAAAAACGTTAACAATGCAATCAGCGGAGCCTGCGAAAAGAGAATAAATAAATTAAGTTTGTCCTTGAACAAAACCTCAAAATAGCGCCTTGAGAGCGTTATCCATTGCCTAAAAGCCCCAAATAT
>JBBRUA010000142.1:0-7886 GCA_038248245.1 Pyrinomonadales bacterium
CAGGCCGGTAGTAATAGATTTGCAGCGAAAAGCTTCGTCCTTGATCAGTCCTAGATATTCCTTGAGGTCGTCGGCCGCGTCAGAATCGTCGAACGCACCTTCCTCACTGCGCTGTTCGAGTGCCTCGGCACATGCGGCGATTGTCGCGAGCGGATTATTTATTTCGTGAACGACCCCAGCGGCCAAACGGCCAACGGCTGCTAGCTTTTCTGCCCGACCAACCGCATGGATCGCCTCGACTCGAACGGTCACGTCCTCACCGACAGTTATCACATGAGTGACCTCACCCGTGTCTTCATTCCGCATTGGGACCTTGCTAACGATCCAATGTCGGGTCGATCCGTCTTCGGCGACGGTCTGCTGTTCGATCCGCTCGATCTCGCCCGTGCGGAACGCCCGTTCGAACTCCTGCTTCATCCGCCCCTGCGGATAACGTGCCAAAACATTAAACACATCACGCCCGATCGCCGAGTCGCGCGGTATGCCCTGCACGCCGACCTCACGGTGTCGGTTCCAGGTGACGATCTTGTAGTCGCGATCGACCACATAAAGCGATACCGGCAGCGAATCAAGCACGACCTCTGTGAATTTTCGGTGTTCTTCCTTAGCCTCGATGATCGACTCGTTGATCGTTGATTCGTAGTGCGCCGATAGATTCACGCTCATCGCAGCCATTTGAGTTACGGCATCGATCAGCCGGGCACGCCGCTCGGTCAGGTCTTCGCGATCTGCGAATGCGGTCACGATAGCGCCTTTGATATCTCCGTCAATATGCAGCGGACAAACATATTCGCAATTGTGGTCGTGGCCCGCGATCATGAATTCGCTTCGCTCTTCTTCGCAGTATCCGATCTGCGGCGGCATAAATGTCATCCATTTATCGAGCCTGTTTCGCATCAAAAGATCTGGGTATGGTTCGCAGTTTGGCTCAGACGTGCAACTTACAAGGCCGATATTCGGCAGTTCAGCCGCGAAAACACACGCCATTGCACCTACGCCTTCGCGAAGGGCATCGGCCACGCGCCCCGCGACCTTTTTCGGATGCACTGTAAACAGCAAGCTACGGCCGAGATCGGAGATGAATTTCAGATCGGTCGTCGAATTATCGGTTGCCGGAACCGCTTGCGCAGAGCGCACGTCTTTTTTTGTTGCCGAAGAAGCTAGCATGTTGTTTAGCCGGTAACAGGATCGTTAGTTGGAGATAACGGCTTATTTGGTGAGGTAATTCCAGGACTTGAGACGACAGAGAACCTCTCTATAGATTACAAACGATTTTAAACATTTTGTCAACTGTTTTAACGTTGCGAAAATGTCGTTGACAGGTAACGATTTACAGCCGAAAATAGATGTAATGCAAATTTTGCGTCAAATAACGAAATACCTATTCGCCATCAGCGCGATCGCGTTCCTTTTCACCGTTGCACGTTCACAGGAGGTCGTCGATAAAACAATTGCGACGATCAACGATGGTGTCCGGACGGAGCTTATTACCTACTCCGACCTCAGGTGGCAACTGGCCCTGCAGCCAAACGCACCGCTCGACACGCCGCGTTCTGAGGATTTGAACCGCGTACTGCAAACGCTGATCAACCAGCGCCTTTTTGCTCTCGAGGCCGAGCGCCTGCCGCGTCTCGCACCGACCGAAGACGAGATCGCCCGCGAGATCACGAAAACACTGTCGTATTTCCCATCTACCTCCGTCTTCGAAACGCGTCTCAAGCAGGTTGGATTCGAGTCGGTCAAGGATGACAATTTCGAACGGATAATCGCCCAGCGTGTCGCGATCGATAATTACATTGATTTCCGCTTCCGCTCATTCGCCGTTGTTACTCCCGATGAACAGTCACGTTATTACAGCGACGTTTTCGAGCCGAATTTCCGAAGCCGCTTTCCGGGCGTGGTCGTCCCGACGCTCGACGAAAAACGTGAAGACATCCGCCTGATCCTCACCGAGGATCGTGTCGCTACCCGTATAGAAAGCTTCCTTGACCAAGCCAAACGCCGCGTCGAGATAGTTATTTTGATCGAAGTTTAATTTTCCACAGGAGAGTGATCTTATGACCCCGACCAAATATTTTAGCGCCAAAAATCAGGCTATTGCATTTCTAATTCTTTTTGTTTTTGTAATTCAAACCGTTGCTCAGACCGCCACCGGAGCAGCTCCCGCGACAGTCTCTTCCATTGAGAGAACGCTGGCGGCATAGCGATCGAGTCGAACGGCCTATATGCCGAGTTAAGGATGGAAACAGATGGCTGCCGGATGCGGATACGTCACACCACATTGCGATCTAACCTTTACGTCGGGCTAAAAAATATAGAATCGCACCGGCAATGAAAGTAATCAGGGTAAAAAGTAATTCGACGGGATTGCGCCAGGCGGCAAGCGCCGCAAGCAGAACGGTTGCCGCTATAAAAAAGGCCGGGACGATCGGGTATCCAGGAACTTTCAATAATCTCGTGGATTCCCTGTTTTTGACTAGGAAAAGGCAAAAGACAGTTAAAGCGGCGCAGAGTGACAGCGTCAGTCCAAGGTAAGAGAGCAGGCTCTTCAGGCTAGTGAAGCTTATGAAAAGAATGGCGGCACCGGCCTGTAGGGCAATGGCCGCACGCGGAACTCGTCCTTGAAACCGAAAAATGTCAGGGAACACTCCATCATCGGCCATTTTTGCGTAGACACGCGGACCGATCATTACCATTGCGAAGACAGAAGTGAGCAGAGAAACGCCGATTATAACTCTCACGAACATCGCGAGACCGTCTCCGCCGAGGTAGTTTGCGGCCACTGCAGCGACATCCTCCTTTCCGGCCGTGATCTCGTAAGGTACGAGATACATAAATACTGCGTTGAGGCCTAAATAGATGAATGTTACGATCAGGGTCCCGAGCCAGATCGCTTTCGGCACAAGCCGTTGTTTTTCCCGCGCCTCTCCGGCAACATAAACGGCGGCGTTATAGCCGGAGTAGCTCAGGGATATCCACACCAGCGACATTGCAAAACTCGTTGGAGAGAACGCGGGCGGCTGAGGGAAATCGATCGCGGTTCCAAAAGACTTTGCGCTGACGACAGCTATACCAATAAAGATGAGGATCAATACGAATTTCAGTCCGACGACCACATCTTGCACTCCCGTTCCAAGTGAAACACGAACGCTGTGGAGAACGGCGCCGATCAGGACAATCGAGACGGCCAGAGTTCCTGCCGGCAATTGGACCCCCAAAAGGGGTTGAACGTAGTTTTCAAAGGCCATTGCCGCAAATGCGATCGCACCTGTAAATCCGGCAACAAGCGAAACGCATCCGGCAATAAAACCCGCCATCGGGTGTATCACGCGCGAAAGGAAAAGATACTCCCCGCCCGACTCCGTTAAATGTCTTGCCAATGCCCCGTAGCTGAGCGCACCGCACATGGCAATCAAGCCGCCTATCACCCAGGCAAGCATAACGCGATGCGGCGAACCGAGATCAGCCAGAGCAAATCCTGAGGTTGTAAAAACACCCGCGCCGACCATATTCGCGAAAATAAGGCCGACGAGAGTATATAGCTTTAATCCGGAAACAGCTTTCTCGCCTCCAGGTTGGGTTGGTTCGTCTATCGGTTTTGACACAATTTGCTTTTCGATGATTGGTACGTCTGCTCGCGATCCTAATCAAACTTTGCGTTTGAGGGGGAACATCTGCCTTGCGAATCACAGAACCAGTCGCGCAGCATTTCGACAACTCCTTTTTTTCCATCGCCTATATACTCGGCCCGCCGCGTGCGGTACGCGGCGAGGATCGGAGCAGCCTTGGCCTTGAGCGCCTTGTCAGCGTCGTTTTCGACGTGTCCTTTCGGAACGACATAGACAAAATTGTTGGTTTCGCGTTCTACGGTTGGGATCGAAATAAAGTCGCGAGTTACGAATTTGCCAGTGAATGTTTCATCATCCGAAGCCTGAACAAAGAATCTGACGGCGTGGTCGGGATAGCCAAAGAGGTATCCGTAACCGGCAAACCTTGCACTCGTTTCGTCGGTATCGACGGCATAAACGACTTCAAGTGGATGCGAGTTTGCTGTTATTCCCCAACGGGAGAAGAAATCGGCTTTCTCGGCAAGTGCCGTTCGCAAACGAGGGCGATTGATCACAAGGGCATCGAGAAAACGCTTTCCGTCAAATTGTTTTGTAAAATGCTGTAGGTCGGCAAATAGTTCATCGCCGCACCGCCATTGGGCCAAGATCTCCCTTGTCTGTTCTGCCTTCTTGAGAGCGTCCCTTCTTTCCAAAGCCTGCTTCGATTGGCTAAGGCGGCTTTTTTCCTCGGTAGACAATTCCTCTGACTTTTTAGGCCCGAGTTCCCCAACCGCAGCCTCTGCTTCAGAGACCGTAACTTTGGGGAGGCCAGTCTGCATCTGTATAGATCGAAAACCGCTGCTCATCGGCTTCAGGCCGCCAACGATGGTGTAAAGTGCTTCCTCATCGAGTGCCTTTAACAGAAGCTCGTCTGCGGCTTTACGCTGCTCGGCCGGCATTTTTTCAAATGGGAAGCACTCGCTGCGTGAAACGCTCTGCGCCTGAGTCGCCGCTGCACAAAGTGTTGTAATGACAAGTCCCGCGACAAATATGGTAATCGAAGTATTTCGTTTCATTATTTTTTTTCTTATCAGAAAGTAAATTGTTGCACTGTGATAGTGCGTCAAATCCATCTGTCCGCAAACCAGTTTTCAATCAACTGCCTCAGTTAGTCATTTTCAGGTTCATTTGTAAAAACGGACGGTTAACAGGGCGATACGGGCTACTGATTAAAAACAGGTTACGAGGCGAAACAGATTCGTTTACAGTCAACCTTTTTGATCGACCTGAATTTTAGGAGTTAAATCGATGCTGCTCAACAGAATTATCTTGACCTTTTGTTTATTTTTATTGCTATTCGGATCTTCAGCCGTGGCCCAGACTTCCGCGACCTTGACCGGCCGCGTGCTGGACGAAAGGCGTTCCGCAGTTATGGGAGCAACCGTTGAGGCCGCAAACACTGCGACCAACGCAACGGCGACCGCAACCACAAATGAAGATGGTCGCTACGCATTCTCCGAACTGAAACCGGGCAACTATCGCCTGACTATCCGGCAGCAGGGTTTTCAGACGACGGTGAAGGAGAACGTCGCCCTCAACGTTACGGCTCGCGCGAACGAGGATTTTGTCTTAACGGTGGGCGAAGTAAGCGCTACCGTTACAGTCGAGGACACCACGGCGATCGTCGAACGCGACTCACCTGCGGTCTCGACCGTCGTCACGAGAGAATTTGTGGAAAACATTCCGCTCAACGGGCGCTCGTTCCAGTCGCTGCTCGAACTAACGCCGGGGGTTATCCTGACGCCATCGACTGTCACAAATCCCGGACAATTCTCGGTGAACGGACAACGAACAAATTCGAACTACTTTACACTTGACGGAGTGAGTGCCAATTCCGGCACCACGCCATTCGCGACATCGAGCCAGCAGGCGGCCGGCAGCTTGCCCAGCACAACCGTCCTTGGCGGTTTTAACAACCTCGCATCGGTCGATGAACTGCAGGAATTTCGTGTGCAAACCTCATCCTTTGCGCCGGAATTTGGAAGAACTCCTGGAGCACAGGTCTCGCTTGTCTCGCGATCCGGAACTAACCAATATTCGGGAAGCGTTTTCAATTATGTTAGAAACGACAAATTCGACGCAAACAATTTCTTCAATAATCGCTCGGGAAGACCTCGCGGCAAGCTGAGGCAGAATGATTTTGGATTTACCTTTGGCGGTCCGCTACCCTTTTTATATTTTGGCGAGGGTGTTCCGGCTTTCTCCTCCGGTCGTGACCGGACGTTTTTCTTTGTTTCCTATGAGGGCCTTCGACTTCGCCAGCCAGTCTTTCGCAGTGCCAACGTGCCGTCACAACTTGCCCGCGATCGAGCGGCGTCTCTCGGACTAACGGATGTCGCGGCTCTGCTTGCGGGTTTTCCGCTGCCAAATGCGACTCCGACGACAACGAGTCCGCTGATCGGACGCTTCGAACAGTCGCTTTCCAATCCGATCACCGTCAATTCGGTCGGCGTCCGCATCGACCATAATTTCAGCTCGAAATTGACCGTATTTGGGCGCTATAAAAGAACGCCTTCTTCAAGCGATCAGGCAACCACGCTGTTCGCCAATCAAACCAACTTCTTTAAGCAAAAGACAGATCTATTTACCTTTGGAGGAACCTACACGCCCGGTTCACGGATCGCCTTCGACCTTCGCGGAAACTACACAGACGATAGCGCCGACTTTCTATTCACCGGCCAGGAGATCGGTGGTGCAGTGCTGCCGCCCTTGTCCTCGCTACTGCCCCGTTTTGTCGGCGAAGACAATGCCTCCGCTAGCCTTCAATTTGCCGGTGCGAATTTCATTAATCAGACCCGTGGCCGCAGCTTTGGAAACGGGCAGCGACAGATGAATTTGGTCGGCAGTTCGACAATTCTCGCCGGAAATCACCAAATTAAATTTGGCGCCGACTATCGGCGTCTCTCACCGAAGGTAGTCGCGAGATCTTACGGTTTTACCTACAATTTCACGAGCCTCGATTCAGTCCTCGACATTGCGCCGGGCTCGACAACTCGCGGGACCGCTCTGGTATCGGTTCAGGCACTCGCCCCGGCAGGCCAGTTTTTGTTCGAAAATTTCTCGGCCTTCGCTCAGGACACGTGGAGAGCGTCGCCTCGGCTCACGCTTACCTTTGGTACACGATATGATGTAAACACGCCTCCGTCGTCCGATGGGGCGTTGCCCTACGCGATCGACGGGATTGATAATTTGCTGACCGCTGTACTCGCTCCCGCCGGAACGCCGGCTTTCAAGTCGACTTATACTAATTTTGCACCACGCGTCGGAGCTGCATATTCGATCTACTCCGACGGCGGCTTTGTTATCCGCGCAGGAGTTGGAATATTCAACGATCTCGCAACCGGACAGGCGACGCGCGGATACACGAGTTTTCCGTTCAGCTCGGTGTCGACGCCGGTTCGTGTGCCATTCATTCCCGGCTCGGCTGCCGTGACCGCCGCTCTTCAGCCGAGGCCGTTCAGCACCACGCCGCCTTACGCCTCCGAGTTCTTCGTGTACGATCAGGACATCAAACTGCCTTACACGATCCAATACAACGTCGCGATCGAAAAGTCGTTAGGATCGAAACAAAGTGTTTCCCTGACATATGTCGGCGCGCGTGGGCGTCGATTGTTGTTTACCGAAGCTATCCGCAATTCGGTGGCCCAGACCAACCCAGCCCTGCCGATTCCCGCCAAACAGTTCCTCAATCCGATCTTTGGTACAAGTAATGTCAGCATCACCGACAATCGCGGCCGCTCGTCATATAACGCCCTGCAAATTCAATTTGAGCGAAGGCTTTCGCAAGGCCTGCAGGTTATTTCGTCATACACTTTCGCCAAATCCAAAGACAACATCTCGAGCGAGATTGCAAGTTCCGCCGCTGTTTTTAGGGTCAACCCCGATATTGAATTCGGCCCGTCTGATTTCGATATCCGCCATACGTTCACGGCGGCTGTGACCTATCGCATTCCGTCGCTATTTAAGGAGGGCTTCGGAAAGGCAGTCTTTTCCGGCTTTGCAGTCGATATGATCACGCGTGCCCGTTCGGCACCGCCGTACAATGCTTTTGTCTCTATTTCGAACACGGCTGCTGCCAGTTCGTTTACTACCCGCCCCGATCTAAACGCTGGCGTGCCGCTCTACCTTGAGGACAGTACAGTTCCGGGAAACAAACGCATAAATCCGGACGCATTCTCGATCGCACCCGTCACCCGTCAGGGCACGCTCGGCCGAAACGCACTTCGGGCATTTCCTCTCTTCCAGACCGACATTGCGCTCCGTCGTGAGTTTAAGTTC
>JBBRUA010000143.1:0-7885 GCA_038248245.1 Pyrinomonadales bacterium
AACGAACGCGTCGCGACAAACCTCGTTACTCAAGGCGTACCAAAAGACTTAGTTGATAAGTTGATGGAGGCAAAAGACGAGGACACGAAGAATGTGGTTAACGGAGTCAAATTCGCCTCCATATCGGACAACGGCATTGCGGAGCTAAACAAGGAAAGAGCCGAGAAAAGCAAACCGGCACTGACCGCCGCAGAGGTCGAGGCATACAAGAGCGGCCCTAAACGCCTTATATACGAGGTCAATAAGGTCGCTCCCGGAGAGGGAGACCGGCATAAGGACGCATTATTGCAGGGATCTCACCTGTTCCGCGTCTCGCCTTTCTGGCTCGTCTTTGCCTATTTCATCGTGACGCTAGGCGAGCTTATGCTCTCGCCGATGGGGCTTTCACTCGTCTCGAAGGTCGCCCCGATCGGCATTCGCGGCCTGATGATGGGCGGCTGGTTCGTTGCAACCGCTATCGGCAACAAGCTAACGATGATCGGCATCTACTGGGACATCTGGCTGCAATCCACGTTTTTCCTTGTCCTCGCCTGCATGGCCCTGTTCATGGCAGTCGTTCTAACGATCCTGCTCAAGCCCCTGAAAAAGGCAATGCCGGGCGTTTAGAGTCGAAAGTAATAGAAGGAAAGGCAAATTGCAATTTGCCTTTCCTTTACATCTATCCACGAATTTACATGTAATAGGTCGACCAAATGCCCTAAGGACCGAAATGTGTATTTAGGGGCCTAATTTTTTTCTCTGTCTATTTGTTTGTAATATAAAAATAGTGAATTTCGAGTGGGATGATGAGAAACGGAAGGCGAACATTAAAAAGCATGGCTTTGATTTCGCCGATGCTTGGGAAATATTCAACACCCCGATGTTGGTAGCCGCCGATAAGCGAGTGAATTACGGCGAGCAGCGATGGGCTGGACTTGGTATCTTGGGAAATCAAGTAGTTAACGTCGTCTACACAGAACCGAACGAAACGACGATTAGAATCATCTCACTAAGGAAGGCAATAAAATATGAGCGAAGCGAATTTGAAAAAGCATTCCGAAACCGACTGGGATCGCATCAATAAAATGACGGACGAAGACATTGACCTTTCCGACAGCCCGGCACTCGACGAAATATTTTTTGCCAGTGCTGACTGGCGAATCCCTGCTGATAAGACGCCCGTAATGCTTGGGGTCGATTCCGAAGTTTTGGAGTGGTTCGAAGACCAAGGGTCCGAATTTCAATACCGTATCAATGCAGCTCTAAAGATCTACGCCGACGCCCACCGGCATTAACTTGAATTCATAAATTCCACATTTCAGTTACTTTTCCCGTTGCCGAAACGCCTGCATCGCCTCCGCCGCTCCGGCGTGCATTATCTCCGGTTTGTGGTATTTCCAGTATTTTTCAAACTCTTCTTCGCCCATCTGCGTATTTTCTACGCGTGCTTTTTCTTTTAGAAAATTTTCGGCCCAGGCCCGAATATCCATATCTGTGTTCAACGCAGTCCGCGCTCCGTGCATCAAATTATCGCGTTCCATAGTGTTTTCATCTCCCAATGCTAAGTTATGTTACATTTCAAAAGATCAGGCTATTTTCCAGGAGTCATTTTGTGAAGAAAATTCTTATCTCTCTGCTTTTAACTTTATCATTTCTTCCGGCGGCAAGTAATGCTCAGAAACCTGCCGCAGCGAAAGCAAAAACGTCAGCAGCGGCCGCGAAACCGCAGCAGTCAGCGTACGAAATACCGATCGTTACTAAGACTCTGGCGAATGGTCTCGAGGTCATCATACTGGCCGATTCGAGTATTCCGCTGGTGACGGTCGAGCTCGCGGTGCGTAATGGTTCGTTCACCGAACCGCCGGAATACAACGGCCTCTCTCACCTTTTCGAACACATGTTCTTCAAGGACAATCTCGCGGTCCGGCTATCGCAATGTGAGAACACGCCGGCCGTAAACCGCTTCTCGCCCGGTTACACTGCCGGATGCAGCGAAGCTCTGAGCCTCAAGCCGCGGATCGGTGATGTTTCCTATCTGAAGAACCGCAACCAACTCGGTTTCTACAACGGCACGACCCGCGAAGAGGTTGTAAATTACTTCTACAACGTAACCACTCCATACCTCGAGGCCGCTCTCCGCCAGGTCAATGATTCCGTGCGATTTCCGGCGTTTGACAAGACCGATTTTGAGAATGAAAAGAAGGTCGTCATCGGCGAGATCGACCGTCAGGAGGCTAACCCATACCAGTTTCTCGACCTCACGATGCGGGAGAAACTCTTCTACAAATACCCGACGCGCAAGATACCGATCGGCACGCGGCAAACCGTGACCGCCGCAACGCTTGATCAAATGCGTCTCATTCAGTCGCGTTATTACGTGCCGAACAACTCGGCCCTGATCGTCACCGGCGATGTGAAACCCGACGAGGTTTTCCGTCTCGCCGAACAGATCTACGGCAGTTGGGAACGCCGCAAGGTCGACCCGTTCAAGGAATTCCCGCTTGTCGAACATCCGCCGCTGACCAAGAGCGAAGGCTTCGTGATCGAAAAGAAGACCACCGACGAAGGTTCGCCCGATCAAGGACAGAACGTGTTTCTCGAGATCGGCTGGCACGGCCCGTCGATCGGCAAAGATGACGCTGCGACCTACGCCGCCGACGTTTTCTCATATATTATCACCCAGCCCGATTCCCGATTTCAGCGTAACCTGGTCGATTCCGGCGTGGTCGCTTCGGCCAACTTCGGCTATTATACGCAGCGAAATATTGGCCCGATCAATCTGATCATGGTCACGACGCCCGAAAAATCGAAGGCAGCTATGAAAGCCGCGTACGCCGAGATCGCGAATTTTACGAGCCCAACTTATTTCACCGACGAGGAACTCGAAAGTGCGAAGACAATTCTCGAATCGAACGACCTCTTCACCCGCGAAAAGCTCAGCGATTATTCGCATACCATCGGTTTCTGGTGGTCGTCGACCGGCATCGATTATTATCGCGGTTATTATAAAAATCTTCGTGCCGTCTCGCGGACCGAGATCAATAATTATTTGAAAACTTACATACTCGGAAAGCCGCACGTCGCCCTCGCCTTGGTCTCACCGGGCGGCAAACAGAAAGCGAACCTGACCGAACAGGATCTGATCGGAGGAAAGTAATGACCAATCTAAATATCAAAAAATTATTTCATCCGGCACTGCTCGTGCTTGTTTTTGCGTGTCTCACTTTCGCCCAGACCGGCGGGAACGACAACGTAAATGCTCAGGCGGCTACGGTTACGGAGTTCGAGGTGAATGGCCTCAAGGTTTTGTTAAAACGGCGAGCCGGCTCCCCAACCGTCGCCGCATCTCTTTTCATACGCGGCGGAACGAGAAATATCGATGCTAAGAACGCCGGGATCGAAGACCTGATGCTCAAATCGGCGATCGAAGCCGGAAAGAAATACACCCGACAGGCCGTCAGACGCGAAATTTCCAGAACCGGCAGCGGCATCGGTGCATCGGCCGGCAACGATTACAGCATCGTTTCGCTCGGAACGACGCGGCCGAACTTCGACCGCGTCTGGGACATTTTCACCGACACTCTGATGAATCCGGCGTTTGCACCCGAGGACATCGAACGCAACCGTCAGGCGACGCTGACCGGACTTCGCGAGGGCGGCGTGAGTCCCGAGGGAGCTCTCGAAACCGAGATCGAACGCGTGATCTATGCCGGGCATCCGTACGCCAACGACGTCGCCGGAACGCTTGCGACGGTCAGCGGATTTAAAGCGTCGGAGATCGTCGCGTATCACAAAAAAATGATGGAGACCTCGCGTCTCTTGCTTGTTTTCGTCGGAGACCTCGATCCGGCCGAACTAAAGACGCGAATAGCGGCATCGTTCGGAAAACTGCCGCGAGGCGATTACAAAGAGCAGGCGTTCCCGCCGCTCGATTTTTCCAAAGCGTCCGTCGACATCGTCGCTCGGCCGAATCTGCCGACGAACTACGTTAAAGGCGTATTTGATGCACCTCCGCTAACGAGTCCCGACTACTATCCGATGCGGGTCGCCATGTCGATACTTCAGCAATTGATCTTTCAGGAGGTTCGCCAAAATCGGCAGCTGTCATACGCACCGGGAGCCGAGCTGGAAAAATTCGGCGCCAATACCGCCAATATTTCAGTTTCGGCGGTCGACGCGAATCAGAGCGTTCAGGTCATGCTTGAACAGGTGAATCTGATGAAAACGATGCGCTTGAACGATGACATCGTGAAAGAGGTCGCCGGCAATTTCCTGACCACGTATTACCTCTCGCAGGAAACAAGTGCCGCCCAGGTCGGCGAACTCGCCCGGTACGAACTGATCGGCGGCGGCTGGCGTAACGCGTTCGAATTCCTGAACCGCATCAGCAACGTGAGATCCGATAATCTCGTAGCTGTCTCGAACAAGTACATGAAAAACATCCGCTTCGTCGTCATCGGCGATCCAAAGGCGGTTGATAGCTCAATATTTCTCCAGAAATAAAATTATACAATTGAAAAAAGGGCAGGACGTTTGATGGCGTCCTGCCCTTTCTGCTTATTAGCGACCGTCCTTCTTTCGATCTACACCTCGATCGGCGGGCGGCTCCGGTTTAGCTTCCGGTTTTGGCTCGCTTTTGGTCGGCGGAGGATCGTTCCTCGGCGGTTGCCGTTGCGTCGGCGGCGGGTCATTCCGAGGCGGCGGATCATTCCGAACCGGTGGTGGATTGTACCTCGGCGGCTCGCGTTGCGTCGGCGGTTCGTATCGAGGCGTTTCCCGGATCGGAGCTCTCGGAGTCTCGTCGCGTTGACGCGGCGGCGGGACATAGACAGGAGCCTGCCGAACCGGTTCGTCGCGTTGTGTCGGCGGCGTCACGACCGGCGGTTGGCGAACCGGTCGCGGCGGCACGCGATCGACCGCTCCGGTTTGCCGGGTCGTCGTCTGATCGCCGTCTGACCTCACCGGCTCATTCGCCTTGACAACCGGCGGACGGCTGCCGAATACGCGTGTATTCCTGAGCTCGTTATCGAGCGGCCGATCGGTATTTCGTGGTGTGGCACCTGTCCTCGCTGTATCCACGCGAACCGCGGCTGGCGGCGGAACTGCTTTGATCGAAGTTCCAACCCGTCCGTTCAACTGTTGAAAGGTGGGCAATCGAGGAGCCATTTCGCGATCATTCGGCACCTTGGTCAGGATCGAATTCGCTGCAGCAAGCGGCGGCGTCTTGGTCTTGGAACCTCGGCCAAACTCGCTCGCCTCGACCATCACGACGCCCGTCGGCGGCACGATGCCTAGTGGCGGGACCTTGCCACGCCTCGTTATCGGGCCATTCTCGGCCGATCCTAGTGGCGGCATTCTCGTCGGTTTTACGATCCGCGGATCAGGTGTGGCAACGGCGACCGGCTGTCCGCCATTCCCATTTCCGTTTCCGTTACCATTGCCCCAGTTTTGATGGCCTCCGGACCACTGCCCGTAATAATTATATTGATTATAGTTGTAGTACGAATATCCGTACGGGATCGGATACCAGCAATAATTGCTGCCATAGGTTGTGAAAACAACGAGCGCCGGACGCCACCAGCTTCGAGTGCTGCGGAACGCGCCGTACGGCGACCAGCTCCAGAATCCATCGTCATAAAACCATCGTCCGTGGTGATAAGTCGCCCAACCCCAAGGCTCGTCGTTGACCCATGTCCAGCCATACGGAGCGACCCAACGCCAGGTGCCGTATCGGTACGGCGACCAGTCTGAATAGCTGCTGATCGCCGTGCGGAAAGGACGCCAAACGTAGCCGTATTTTTTCGTGTAAACCCAGTCGCCATTAGAGTTAAGATCCTCGGCACCGTACATATCCTGGTCGTAATATTTGCCGTAGTATGCACTTTTCAGGTTCACAGCAATGCTTCGGTCGCGATCGAATGCCCATGCGTCGAAGTCATCTGCATCTCTAATCGCCGAGGCGGTATCCCATTCGCCAACGTTGTCACCCGCAATGAAAACCCTCGCGCTCCGGCCGCTTTTCAGCGTAAAACCCGCGTCGTTCGAATAAACCCTCGCTTCGCCCTTCTCCAGAACGCTTAAACGCACCGCGTCATCGCCCTGTCGTCCTGAGTCGATCCGGTAAAATCCGGACTTTTGCACGGCTACCGTCGTGTTCGGTGCGTCGATCTCGAAATAAGTCACATCTTTATCGAACTCAGTAAGGCGAACGCTCATCGTCCCCTCGGGCAGGCTCACGGCGATCCCGTCGTCCTTGAGATTAGCGACCTTCAAATACGAATTCTCGTCGAGCCGCAGGTACGTGTTCGTGTTGAACTGCACCTCGATCCGCGATCCCGCCGAGGTCGTGATCTCGTCACCCTCGACGATCGGCAGATTCAGCGTCGCTCGTTCCCAATCCTGGCTGTCGCTCCGCCGAATCTGGACCTCGCCGCGAATAAAACTAATTCGTGAAACTCGAGCCGTTATCTCGGGCGTCTCATCGTCGAAAATGACGGACGTGACCGTTGGATCCGGCTGATTGAATACCTGTGCGGAGTTCGCAGTCACGTACGGAACTGCCAAAAGAGCGGTCAAACATGCCGCCGGCAGTAATAAAAACTTCTTGGATCGCATATCGCTTTCCCTCCTGAATTTTCTTGTTTCCCTACGGAAGAGTGGCCACCAAAAAAAATCGTTGGCCGTTAATTCGCCCTTCTGCAAATCGCGTTCCGCACTGATCGAACTGTCGAAACGCTGATAAAATCGAGGCCGTGCTGAGATCTGGCAACCAAATCGTGCATAACTTACGCTTTTCGGCACGAATTGGTGCATCGGCGAACCTCGCCGAAAAAACGACTTGCCAATGGATTCGAAAAGTATATAAACTCTTTCCTATCAGTCGGTCCCACCGAGAGGAGAATTTATGAAAAAATCGATATTAGTCATTCTAACCGTTGCCCTGTTAACGTTTTCAGCCCTCGGGCAAAAATCCGCCGCGAGCAAGGTCGATCTGTCGAAAGACGTTAAGACGGCCTTCGAACGCCTCATCGAGGGCATCAAACAGGTCGATGCCGACAAGGTCATGAACTCGTACGAAAAAAGCGAGAAGCTGCTAATTTTCAACAATAACGGCAGTGCGACGATCGGCTGGAGCAACGTTAAATCGAACGTCGATGCAACGTATCCAAAACTGACAAACGTCTCGCTCGACATTACCGGCCTCAGAGTTGAAATGCTCAGCAAAACGGCCGCGTATGTCAGCTGCAAATGGACGCAGTCGCAGGAAAACAGTGGCAAACTCGAGACCGCATCCGGCCGAATGACGCTCATCTACAAGCTGATCGGCAAAGACTGGAAGGTAATTCACCGTCACACCTCACCCGACAATCCCGGACCAAACCGCCCTGTAATGGACTCCGAACGCTCGAACCCGTGATCCAAGATCACAATTAAAAAGAGGCTGCGGGAACACTGATTCCCGCAGCCTCTAAACATATTCGCTCTAACGAATGTGTTACCTGATCGAAACGTTTCCTGTGCCTTTCGCTGCGAAGATCCTCGCCATCGAGCGGCAGTTTTCGAAGACCTTCGACGTTACGATGCCCGAGAGCGGCGGGTCGATCTCGACCGTAGCTGCTGCCCGGGCAGCCTTGATCATCCACGCGTGAGCGGCAGCGGCATTGAGGTTATAGGTCGGCGACCATTCCTCGTTCACCGGAGCAAGCGCTTGAGAATCCGCGATCGCATAATTCGCTAACGCCTCACCAAGCTCAGCCTCGCTAAGCACCGGCTCCAGATCCCACGCAGTAAGTAGTTTTAATTTTTCAATTGCTTCCATGATCTCCTCACGAGGAAATAGTTGCGGAGTTTCCAGAGTTACAGGGTTAGGGATTTGAGAGTAAGAAGTTGGGCTAGGTTTGAGATC
>JBBRUA010000144.1:0-7852 GCA_038248245.1 Pyrinomonadales bacterium
GGCAACTCCGTCAAGATAGAAGATCACTTGGTCTCCTGCGGAAAATGGAACACCCGTTTGCGTCACCGCAACGTGATGCCAATTCGTGTCGGTAATCGTCAGGGTTGAGACCTTCTCCGAAACACCAATTTGTGTGACTGCTAGTCTATTATCGCTTTTGATATAAAGGCCATATCCGTTTTGTCCGTAAGCTAAAAATAATCCACCCGAGCCGGAATTTGTCACCACGCCGGTACTGGACCTTTTGACCCAAGCCTCGATGGTGAAGTTCTGCAGTCGCAAATTCAACGGATTGCCGATCAGCACTCTGTCACCGTTGTTTCCGGCAAAATTAAGCGCTTGTCCGACCTTACCCGTGGTGAAGGTTACGCCGTTTTGAATCGTCCCGTTATATCGCGAACGGGCATCTAGCGCGTTGTTGTCGCCCGACCAAGCCGATACCAACCCAATCGGCACTGGCGCACAAGTTTGTGCCGACACCGCCGCCGAAGCGAGACCGAGTACGATGGCGGTCAATAAGATTTTAATGGATCTGACGTTCATATTTACCTCTATTTACGAAAATGTAATTTTTTCATTGATCTAATGGGGCGACAAAATGCCGCCCATCTTTAACTATTGAGCGTTAGTCCCCGGTAATGGTTTGTCGGTTGCAAGCCCAAAACTTCGGACGGTTGCCTGCCCGGTCGAACTATTTAATATCCACCATTGTCCGCTGCGGTAAATTGCAATGTCGGTCTTGCCGTCTCCGTCGTAGTCGGCTGGAACAGGCTTGTCGGTGGATGTGCCGAATGGCGTCGCGTCAAAATTCTGCGCCGGGACGCCGGTTGTCCGTGCGACATACCAAATGCCATTTGATGGACGAAATACGGCCAGATCGGATTTGCCGTCGCCGTTGAAATCACCGCCTAACGGAATATCGCCGGGCGAGCCGAACGGATCGATCTTAATTTGTCCGTCGCTGGTCCTCACCACGTACCAGAAGCCGTTTGAGGGGCGGAAAACTATAAGGTCATTTTTATCGTCTCCGTCAAAATCCCCTATCATCGGCACGTCACCGCTGAGGCCAAACTGTGTCACCACCACCTGTGAATCAGAACTGTTTTGTCGCCACCAAGTACCTGTGGAGGGTCGAAATATAGCAAGATCGACCTTTCCGTCGCCGTCAAAATCGCCTGAAACGGGCAGGTCGCCGGTCGTGCCGAACTGAGTCAGGCCTGTCACACCGTCCGATGAACGCAGCACCCACCATTGACCGTCGCGAAAGATGGCAATATCGTTTCGGCCGTCTCCGTCATAGTCGCCCGGAACTAATTTGTCTGTGGAAATTCCCCATTTGATAACGCTGTATCCAGTCGTCGAGCGATTAAGATACCAATTGCCTTCTGCCGGGCGAAAAACGGAGAGGTCGGCCCGGCCGTCTGCGTCAAAATCGATTCGGGATTTCGTCGTGGCACCGTTAACTACAGTTAAGTTGCCGCCGGATAGATTGGCCACATAGACTCTGTTCGATAACGGGTTGACCTCGATGCCAGCGGGAATGACGCCGGTCCGCAATGCGAAAGTTGAATTGTTGCTGCCGTTAATCACGGTCACGGTATTGTCGCCCGCATTTGGAACATAGATCTTATTAGTCGCTGGATTGAGTGCGATACTTTGCGGAGAGCCACCGACACTTACTGTCGTGGTCGTGTTATTTGTACCGTTAATCACCGTGACGTTTCCGCCTATGTTAACAACATAGATCTTATTCGTGACCGAATTGACCGCCACCGCAGATGGACCTTGACCAGCCGTGACGGTGGTCGTCGCATTGTTGGTGCCGTCAATAACGGTTGCGCTATTACCGCTGTTATTTCCAACGTAGATTCTATTTGTCACAGTATTAACCGCAATGGATGTGGGGCCCATGCCGACCACTACCGTCGACGTCGTATTGTTTGTCCCGTCAATAACGGTAACGTTGTAATTGCTTGTCGTTGGATTGAAGTTTGTGTTGACAACATAGATTCTGTTGGTGACGCTGTTGACCGCGACGGCGATGGGAAATGTGCCGGCTGCTACCGTCGCTGTCGTATTATTACTGCCGTCAATGACGGTTACATTGTTGCCGCCGCTATTGGTTACGTAGATCTTATTTGTCGACGGGTTAACGGCAACGCTATATGGAGACGTCCCGACGGCTACCGTCGTCGTCGAGTTGTTCGTGCCATCGATGACTGTAACGTTATTGCTGTTTCGATTGGCCACGTAGATCTTATTCGTCGTCATATTGACCGCTAGCGAATCGGGGCCTGTGCCAGCCGTTACCGTTGTAGTTGAATTGTTCGTTCCGTCGATTACCGTCACAGAGCCACTAGAGAAATTAGCAACGTATATCTTGTTCGTTACAGTATTGATCGCTACCCCGCGAGGATTACTTCCGGTTGCAATGGTCGCGGTAATACTGTCCGCCCGTACGGTTTGCCAACCTTGCGAAAAGAGAAGCCAGATGAACAAGGACATGCCATAAATAAGAACTAATTTTCGCCGACCGCTACTGAATCGGCCTGCCTGCCTGTTCTCTTCGCAATGATTCTCGACTCGATAAAGTGAGTCTTTATCAAAACTCCGTTGATGATTTATGTGTAATTTCACAGAACTGTCTCCCCCGTTTTAAATGTGTATCTGGTTGTAAATATTCCCTGCTATTTGCGTGCAACCACAAATACGTCGTGATTCTCAAGATAAAATTCACTTTCAACCAATAGGGCGAGAAAACAGACCAAAAGCGCCCATTCTTTTCTGCAACTAGAATGTATTTTTTTGGTATAATCGTCGGCAACTCATCTAAAATGGCCGATCAGGAACAAAATGAAGTCACCGTCTTACTGAATCGCATCAGCGACGGCAGCCAGACTGCCGCCGGCAGGCTCCTCGAACTCGTTTATCCCGATCTTCGCCGGCTCGCCGGCGCGTATATGCAAAATGAGCGGAGTGACCATACGCTGCAGGCGACCGCTCTCGTGCACGAAGCCTATATTCGCCTTGTCGATTGGGAAAATGTCAGTTGGCAGAACCGTGCCCATTTTTTTTCGGTCGCCGCGGAAGTAATGCGTAAGGTTTTGGTAGATCACGCTCGTTCGAAAAATACGCAAAAACGAGACGGTGGGCAAAGAATCATTCTCGAGGAAGCCGTGAGTCTTGCAGATTCAAAACAGATCGACCTTATGGCTTTGAACGAGTCGCTTGAGGCACTCGAGAAGCTCGATCCTCGTCAGGCAAAGATCGTCGAGCTTCGATTTTTTGGCGGACTTTCGATCGAGGAGACCGCATATATTGTCGGTGTAAGTGAAACGACGGTGAGACGCGAGTGGACATTCGCGAAAGCGTGGTTTCAACGCGAGTTAAAGAGTAGCAACTAAGCAATGGAAACTGACTGGGAAAAGATCAAGTCCATTTTTGCCGAAGCGGTTGCACTCCCAGCCGGCGACCGCGTTACCTATCTGATCAAAAATTGCGAAGGCAACGACGAAATGCTTGCCGAACTTAGATCACTGCTTGATGCGTCGGACGAACCCGACAATTTGATCGAGAACAATTCGCTCGACTTAAATTCAGCCCTCAACGCCGAACCCAAAACCTACACCGACAAGCATTTCGGCAATTTTCGCATTATCTCGGAGATCGGTCATGGCGGCATGGGAGCGGTATTTCTTGCTGAGCGTGATGATGGCGAATTTACCCAGCAGGTCGCCCTTAAGATCGTCCGTCAATCGATCGCCGATTCCTCGATCATCGAGCGTTTTCGCCGCGAGCGGCAGATTCTCGCGACGCTTAATCATCCAAACATCGCCACGCTTCACGACGGCGGCGTAAACGCAGACGGCGAGCCATTTTTGGCAATGGAATACGTCGACGGACGACCGCTGACCGATTACGTTTGCGAAAAGAATCTTTCGATTAACGAACGCCTCCGCCTTTTCATCAAGGTCTGCGGAGCGGTTGCTTTTGCCCACCGCAGTCTGATCATTCACCGCGATATCAAGCCGTCAAATATACTCGTTACCGACGCAGGCGAGCCAAAATTGTTGGATTTTGGTCTCGCCAAGGTCTTCGAATCGGATAACGTAAACAACGAAACCGTGCTCCGCGCGTTCACGCCGGCTTATGCCTCGCCGGAACAGATACAAGGCGGACCGGTCACGACTGCCGCTGACGTCTATTCGCTCGGCGTCGTTCTATATGAGCTATTGAGCGGCGAAACTCCGTTTAATTTCGAGGGGAAAGCAATTGGTGAAGTTATCGAGGCCGTCACTGTTACCGAGCCCCCGCTTCCGAGCCGGATTAGCCGTGCAAATTCGGGATCTTCGGCCATCAATTCAGAACTCGACACGATCACGCTCAAAGCCCTTCGTAAAGAGCCAAACCGCCGATACGCTTCGGTCGAAGCGTTCGCCGACGATATCGATAGATATCTCGATGGCCGTCCGATCTCGGCTCGCCCAAATACATTCGCATATCGCACTAAAAAGTTTATAAAACGCAATAGATTCGCCGTAGCAGCGGCAAGTGTCGTGCTGATCGCCATCCTCGCCGGACTTGCAGTCTCGCTCTGGCAGGCCCGCATCGCACGCCGTGAATCGGCAAAATCTGAAGCTGTGAATAAATTCTTACAGCAAATGCTGGCAACCGCGATACCCGGAAGCGGAGGCGGCGGAAAAAATGGTGCCCAGGCTTCGATGATCGATATTCTCGATAATGCCGCTCAGCGATTGGACGGAGATGAGCTCGCTTTCCAGCCGGAGGTCAGGGCCGAGCTTCGACAGGTCATCGGTCAGGGTTACATTGCTCAGGGTTTGAATGACAAAGCCGAAAGATTAATTAAAGCGGCGTTCGAAGAGCAGATCTCGCTATATGGCAGAGACAGCCTCCAGACCCTTAGAACCGAGATGAATCTGGCAGAGATCTATCTAATTAAGGCAGAATACGATCCCGCTTTCGAAATTCTCGAAAGAAGATTTCAGACCCTGCGTGACGAATTTTTACAGAACAGAGTCGAACCATTCTTTTTTGTAGGAATCTTGAACGGCTATGCTTTGGCGTATCGCGCCCGTGGAAATAGTGAACTTGCGGAGCGGATGCTGAGGGAATCAGTTGAAATATGCAACCAGCGGTCGGTTGTCGAAAGGCTGGAATTCACCACGAACTTGCTTACACTTATCCTAGTCGATCAAGGCAAATTCGATGATGCCAAATCTTCGCAGCAGGCGGTTGTTTCCAAGCTTCGGTTGGCTCCGGACGAAAATGCCGACAAACTATCCGCCGCCCTCACGCTTTTGGGTTCGATTCTTATGGAGAAAGGTGAATTGAAAGAGGCCGAGGCCGATCTGCTCGAAGCAGAAACCGCGTATCGCAAACTTTACGGCCAAGATTACACCGCGATCTATGACAATATCCGCTTACAGGCACAGGTTTCTTATCTTTTGGGAGATTACGCGACCGCCGAGCGGAAAGTAGAGATCGCCCTTGAAAACTACCGTAAAACATCCAATCCGAAATACATTAGCTTCGCCACCGCTTTGACCGTGCAGGGTTTGATCCTGAATAAGACCGGTAATCCGGCCGAAGCCGAGAAGATTTTGCTCGAGGCGTATAAGTTGCGAACGGAAAATCTCCCCGCAACGCATTTTATGACCGCTCTTACGCAGGGAGCGTTGGGCGAAGTTCTTCTCGACGCGAAAAGGATTGACGACGCGGCGCCGCTGATACGTGCCAGCTACGCAAGTCTTCTCGCTTCGCAAAAGGTGGAGAACGAACGGACAACAACCGCGAGGGCGCGTCTCGCACGTTTGGAGGAACATCGATAGCGGATCGAGGACTTTCTTCGTTCGCGTTCTTTGCGGCTTTGCGGGAAACATCTACAATTAACCAAATATGCAAATTGAGATAGTCGTCGCCGTTATCATTCTGGTCGCACTTGTTTTCCTCGCGACGGTTGATATGGCGTTTTCGCATTTGTCGGACGTTAGCTTGAGGCGAATATCGGCGGATGCCGAGCTTGCGGAGAAGAAGACGTCCGCGCAATTCCTTCGCGAGCTGATCGAAAACCGTGCCCGCTTCCGCTTTGCACTTTCTTCGGTGATTCAGATCCTGCTTATATCGTTCGCGGTACTTTTAACGCTGATCGTCCTGTCGTTCACGAACGATAAAGCCAAACTGCTGTTCTTCGGCCTGTTCATCGGGCTGGCGGCGACGGTTCTGTTGCGGCAGATAATTCCGCGGCTGATCGTCCGCAACAACACCGAGAAGAAGCTGCTCTTTCTCATTCCCGCGGTACGTCCGCTGTATGCGGTCACTTCGATGATCGTCGATCCGTTTGTATCGCGGAGCAACGCCAAGGAATTGCAACGTCTCGACACGACCGTCACGCCCGATCCTTTCGACGATCGCGATGACGACAACGACGATGATTTCCAAGCGCTGATGGAAGTCGGCGAGGCGGAGGGCATTATCGAGGAAGACGAACGTGCTCTTATCGAGACGGTCGTTGATTTCGCCGACACCCGCGTCGGTGAGATCATGACGCCGCGCACCGAGATCGTCGCGATACCGATCGACGCAACGGTTCGCCAAGCCCGCGACACGATCATCGCCGAAAAGTACTCGCGGCTGCCCGTCTATCGCGAAAGCATCGACAATATCGAGGGCTTGATCTACGTCCGCGACCTGCTCGTGTCTTGGTCCGAAGGCAAAGAGGACATGCCGGTCACCGAAATACTCCGCGACGCCCTGTTCGTGCCTGAGACTAAGACGGCGGCGGAATTGCTGAAGACGATGCAGCTCAGTCACGTTCAGATCGCGGTCGTGATCGATGAATACGGCGGCGTCGCCGGCCTCGTCACCGTCGAAGACATGCTCGAAGAGATCGTCGGCGAGATCGAGGACGAAGATACCGAGCAGGAAGAGATAATCGAGATCATCGAGGCCGAAGACGGCTATTTCGACGTCGCCGGCTGGACCGAGATCGACAAGATCGAACGCCTCTTCGACCTCGAACTCGAGGACGAAGACTACAACACCATCGCCGGCCTCGTCACCAGCGAAACCGGCCACGTCCCCAAGATCGGCGACCAACTAACCATCAAAGGCCTTGACATCGAGATCCGCCACGCCGACCAAAAACGCATCACCCAACTCCGCCTCCGCCTAAGCAACCCCGAGGCAGAAAACGAAGAGGCAACAAAGGCTGTGGAAGCCTAAAATAGTCAGTACCACCTGCGTCAGCGGGTGGTGCAGATGTCCGCAGGTTAATTTGAGAAATAGGACTTAATACGCAATGAAACTCCCATCCCTAAAACTATTGCTCGCTGGCGGTGCCTTTGTTGCTTGCTTTGGTGGTCTGATATTCGCGACGCTTTTCGACGCCAGGAGTAGGCAATCGTTGTCAGACCCGACTGCGACGGTGCCGCCGGTTAATTTTACGGTTGAGAATCCCTGTGATTATCCTCAGCCGCATGATCGATATCTAGAACCGGAAGAAGCCGTTTATATGGCGGAATGCTTTATTATTCAGAACGGTTACACCGACCTCCCTCCGATCGCGGACAAGTCGAAATTAACGCCAGAGAATTTATTTCCCGGCACTGACGAAGTAGGTATGAAGTTACGCCACGATTCGCTAGAACGGAAAGCTTACAGCTATTCACGCGACGATGACTTTTACGGCGGTAGTTGGGTCATCATGTTTCGCTACAAGCGGAGTATTCACGCCGGCGAATTCCAAGGAAACGACCGAAATGTTTTCGGTCGGGCTGTGGTAATGAATTTTTACGGGAAGAATTTGCAAGTTAAACATTCGGACTACCCGCTA
>JBBRUA010000145.1:0-7836 GCA_038248245.1 Pyrinomonadales bacterium
ACCTTATCCATCCCGAGCCGCATCTGCACAATATTGTGCGCGGGAACGATATGGAACTTCGTCGTCGCGACGGGTTTAAGCTCACGGATGACCGCGGCGTAATGCGTGATGCGCTTTCTGAGATCGATTACTGCCTGATCTGCCACGAGCGAGAAAAAGATTCGTGCTCGACCGGCCTGCGAGAAGCGGACGGATCGGCGAAACGCAATCCGCTGGGTATCAAGACCGAGGGCTGTCCGCTCGATGAAAAGATCTCGGAGATGCACCTGCTCAAAAAGCAGGGCGACTCGATTGGCTCGCTCGCGCTTGTTACGATCGACAACCCAATGTGTGCCGGAACCGGCCACCGCATCTGTAATGACTGCATGAAGGGTTGCATTTTTCAGAAGCAGGAGCCGGTGAATATCCCGCTTGTCGAGACGGCAACCTTGACTGACGTATTGAATCTGCCGTACGGGTTTGAGATCTACAGTCTGCTGACGCGTTGGAATCCGCTCAATGCGAAACGCCCGTACACGTTGCCCTACAACGGTAAAAACGTGATGGTCGTCGGCCTCGGGCCTGCCGGATACACGCTTGCACATTACCTTCTGAACGAGGGCTTCGGTGTTATCGGCATCGACGGGCTCAAAATCGAGCCTTTGCCGCTCGACTGGACTGGGAATCACGGCAAAGAGTGCCCGAAGCCGATCAAAGACATCGATGAGATCACTGAGGAACTCGACGAACGCGTTCTGTCCGGTTTCGGCGGTGTGTCGGAGTACGGCATCACGGTTCGATGGGACAAGAATTTTCTGACGATGATCCAGCTCATGCTGACGCGTCGCAAGCGTTTTCGTCCCTACGGCGGCATCAGATTTGGTGGAACTCTAACGATCGAAGACGCGTGGGAACTCGGTTTTGACCACATAGCTATCGCGATCGGTGCCGGACGGCCGACGATCGTGCCGATGAAAAACAATCTCATCCGCGGCATTCGGCAGGCGTCCGATTTCCTCATGTCGTTACAACTCACGGGTGCATTTAAGAAAGATACGCTTTCGAATCTCCAGATTCGCCTGCCTGCGATCGTCATTGGTGGCGGCTTGACGGGTGTCGATACGTCGACCGAGATATTTGCTTATTATCCGGTTCAGGTAGAAAAAATGCTCGCGAAATACGAGCAGATCGTGGCCGAATTCAGCGAAGAAAACGTCGTCGAGCATTTCAACGAAGAAGAGATTCGCGTGCTTCAAGAGTTTCTCGAGCACGGTAGAGCGATCAGGGCCGAACGTGCTCGAGCTGCCTCTGCCGGCGAAGAGCCGAATTTCGTACCGCTTGTCAGATCTTGGGGCGGCGTTTCACTCGTTTACCGCAAACGTCTGCAGGATTCGCCGGCCTATCGTCTCAATCACGAAGAAGTTCAAAAGGCTCTGGAAGAAGGGATCAACTTTATCGAATGCATGAGCCCTACCGAGGCAGTTCCGGACGAATATTCGGCGGTGAAAGCTTTAGTCTTTGAGCGGCTCGAATATGTTGCCGAGACCGGAAAGTTTGAGAAAACCGGTGACATGCACGAATTTCCGGCCCGTACGGTTTGTGTTGCGGCTGGGACGAGCCCGAACGTTATCTACGAAAAGGAAAAACCCGGCACGTTCAAGATGGACGAATGGCGGCAATTCTTCCAGCCGTTCAAGGTCGAGAGAAATGGCGACGGCAAACAGCACGTCGTCGAAACGCCAAAGGGCGAGGCCGGATTTTTTACTTCTTATGAACACGACGGCAAATTCATCAGCTATTACGGCGACAATCACCCGACATATGCCGGGAACGTTGTCAAAGCGATGGCCTCCGCCAAGCACGGCTATGAAAAGGTCGTCGAAATATTCGCCGAGGAACTCGCGACCCGCGGTGTCCTTCCTCAATCCGAACGCGACTCTATCTTCGACAATCTGGAGGCAAAGCTTGATGCCGAACTTCGAGCGTATGTTGTTAAGGTCGATCGCCTGACGCCGACCATCGTCGATGTCATCGTCAAAGCTCCGCTACAGGCCAGAAAGTTTGAACCGGGACAGTTTTACCGTCTTCAGAATTTCGAAACGTCCGCTCCGATGGTTGACGGCAAACGCCTGATGATGGAAGGGTTAGCTCTCACAGGAGCGTGGGTAGATGAGGAAAAAGGATTGCTCTCGATGATCGTCCTCGAGATGGGAACCTCGTCGAGGCTTTGTCAGTTGTTAAAGGAAGGCGAAGAGGTTTTGGTTATGGGCCCGACCGGCACGCCGACCGAGATCACTGAGAACGAAACCGTCCTCCTTGCCGGTGGCGGACTCGGAAACGCCGTTCTGTTCTCGATCGCTCGTGCTCTCAGAGAGAAAAAGAACAAGGTCATTTATTTTGCCGGATATAAGGACGGAGCCGATCTGTTCAAACGCGAAGAGATCGAAAATGCGACCGATCAGGTCATTTGGGCCACGGATTTTGGAACCGAGATCGTACCACAGCGAAGTCAGGATTCGCATTTCAGAGGCAATATCGTCCAAGCAATGATCGCCTATTCCGAAGGCCGGTTAGGCGCCCAAAGCGTTGACTTGAAAGAAGTTGATCGCATCATTGCCATCGGCAGCGACCGCATGATGAACGGCGTCCGTGAAGCTCGGCATACGACTCTCAAGCCGTTCTTAAACGAAAACCATACCGCCATCGGTTCCATCAACAGCCCGATGCAGTGCATGATGAAAGAGGTCTGCGCCCAGTGCCTCCAACGCCACGTCAATCCGCACACCGGCGAGGAATTCTTCGTTTTCTCATGTTTCAACCAGGACCAGCATCTCGATTTTGTCGATTTCAAGAATCTCAACGACCGTTTGCGGTCAAACAGCATTCAAGAAAAACTGACAAATCTGTGGTTGGATAGGGCATTCGCGAATACAGAATTCGGAGTCGGATAGTTTTTCTTCTGAAGGCGGCTAATAGCTTTTTGCTGAAAGTTATTAGCTGCTTTTCACCGATCTAGGGATACGCCTGAGGGAACGATCCTTCCTACGCGATCTCCTCGCCGATTCTTGATAGGCATTGGAGAAAGTTCGGGAACGTCGTTTTCTGCTAAAACGCCTAATTGACGCAATAATTCCACTGCAACAACCGGACGGGAAAGATGGTCGTCGCCGTCTTCGATCTTGAGGGCGATCCCGAGGCCGGTTGGCCATTTTTCGCTTGGGAGAACTCCGCCGAGCCAGACGCCGTCGGCGCCGACTTTTGAAATTAGCTTGCCGGGTGCCGCTTGCATGAGCATTGTGTCGAGGCGGTTCGAGCCGCCGATGAGTTCGGGATATTTGAGCATCGCGACGACAATGCGAGAACAGGCTTTTTGCGTCGCCTCGGGAAATTTCGCGGGTGCGATGAGATTGATAAAACTTTTTGCCATCGCCGCGACCGGTAAGGCGAAGTTTGGAGCGGCACAGCCGTCGGTACCGATCGCGATCTCGCTTTCCGGAATCTCGCAAAAATCAGAGACGCATCTTAAAATTCGCTTTTGAATACGATTCTCTGCCACTTCGTATGTCTCTATATCGGCTCCGATGTGTGTTGCGAAGGCAAGCATCGCGGCGTGTTTGCCGGAGCAGTTGTTGTGAAGTTGCGTCGGTTTTTCACCAGCCGCGATCATTCGGTGTTCTTCCGGTTCATTGAAAGGAAAATGGCTGCCGCAACGAAGATCAGCTTCCGACAGGCCAATTTTCGTAAGCATTCGGGCTGCAATTTCGACGTGCATTTTCTCACCCGAGTGCGACGCGACCGCGAGAGCGATCTCATCTTCGGCAAACGAAAACGCATCCGCCGCCCCGCTCGTGATGAAGGGTATCGCCTGAAATGCCTTGGACGCAGACCGAAAAAATGTCACGGTCGAAGGGTCACCCATCGAAGCAACCGTTTGGCCTTCGCCATCGATCACAGTAAAATGCCCGCGATGGATCGACTCCACCGTCTCACCTCGAATTACATTGGCTAATATTTCAGATGGCATAAGAATTCCTTTTAACGCAAAGTCGAGAGGACGCAAAGAAAGAAAAGGTTCGGACAGAATCTACTTTGTAATATCTACACTTCGCGTCTTTGCGTTGAACCTATTTCCCGGCAAGCATCGACCGGGCGTTTTCGCGGGCGGCATCAGTTATTTGTTCACCGGCGAGCATTCGCGCGATTTCCTCGATCTGTTCGTTGGGCGTCAATTCGCGTAGGCCGATGGTCGTTTTTTGTCGCGAGATATTTTTTTCAACCACGAAGTGTTGGTCTGCGAGCGAAGCGATCTGCGGCTGGTGCGTCACGCACAGAACCTGTTGACTCGTCGAAAGAGTTTTCAATTTGCGGCCCACTGCCTCAGCAACGCGTCCTCCTATACCGACATCTATCTCGTCGAATACCGCGGTTTTGAGCGTTTCATGTGTCTTAGCGGCCGTTTTAAGGATCAAGATCAGCCGTGAGGCCTCGCCGCCGGACGCGACCTTCGCAAGCGGCTTCGGCGATTCGCCGGGGTTTGCCGAGAAATAGAATTCGACTCGGTCAAAACCGGTCGACGTAAAAGCCGCGTGATCCGCCTGAATCCTGACTTCGAACTTCGCTTTTTCAAGGGCAACATCTTTCAGCGAATTCTCGACGGCTGAAGAAAATTTCTTCGCTGCAGCCTCGCGGGCGTCGTGTAGCTTTTGGGCGGCAACGATGTATTTTTCGCTTCTAATCGTAAGCTCTCGTTTCAATTCTTCTTCGCGGAACTCGGCCGTCTCGATGTTTTGCAGACGTTCGTCGCTGATCCGCAGATGTTCGAGGATCGCATCTACAGAGTCGCCGTATTTACGTCTGAGCCGGGTGATCTCGGCGAGTCGATTCTCGATCTCGTTGAGGCGTTCAGGCGAAAATTCTAAATGGGCGCGGAAATCGCGGACAGCAAACGCGAGGTCCTCAATGACCGCCCGGGCCGATTTCACGCCCTCGGCATAATCCTCGAATTGCGTGTCGAAGTCGGCGAGCTCGGTCACTTTTCTCTGTGCCTTTTCGAGCGTGACGGCCGTCGATTCCGCGTTGTCGTAAAGAAGCGAAAACGCATCGCTGCTCAAGGAGGTCAGCTTTTCGACATTACTCAAACGCCGCTTTTCTTCTTCGAGCTCCGCTTCCTCATTCGGCTGGAGATCGGCGGCCTTGATCTCACCGACCTGGAAACGCAGGATATCCAGAAGCTGCAGTTTCTCCGCCTCATCTTTTTCAAGCAAACTCAGCTCCGATCTGATCGCGGTCCAGGCTGAATGTGCATCGGCCACTTTCGCGAGCAAATTTTTGTTTTCCGCGAACTCATCGAGCATGACGACGTGTGTTCCCGTGTCATAAAGCGTCGCTTGTTCGCCCTGCCCGTGGATGTCGACGAGAAACGCGCCGATCTGTTTCAGCAACGCTTGCGTGACAAGTTGATCGTTAACGAAGATGCGGTTTTTACCGCTTTGCGACAGCTCGCGGCGAACGATAAATTCCGTCTCGCCCCGATCGATCGCGATGCCGCTCTCCTCAAATAGAGCGATCATCTCCAGAGCGGGCGAGAGCGAAAAGATGCCCTCAATACGTGCCGACGTTTCACCTTCCTTGATCAGATCGACCGAGACACGGCTGCCGGTTAACGCTCCTAAACTATCTACAATGATCGATTTACCCGAACCGGTCTCGCCAGTCAAAAGGTTTAGCCCGCCGCCGAATTCGACCGCAAGTTCATCTATCAAAGCGATATTTTTGATCTTTAGGAGCGTTAGCACATCTATTTGATCTTTCGCACGACACCCGCGCCTTTGAACCACTTTCCGCTGGAAAAGATGGCGTCGGGCGGGAACGCCTTTTCTAATTCGGCCGAGGTTAGATCGACCACTCTATCCTTTCGATAGAAGAAAAACTCGGCCAGTTCGCCCGCTCGCATATTTCCGAACCGTTGGACGACGTTAAATCCGGTGGCATCGTATTCCTCTAATCCGCTCACGTTGCCAAGTAAACCTATGCTGCGGATAGTGTTTGGAGCAATAAAGGTCGCCCGCCGGCGAGCAGTAACGGCGGAAATGTCGGCGATCGTAGTTCCGGACGGTGAAATGATATTCGCTCGTCGGAATACAAAATTCACTAGCGAGCCAGAACCGTTGCTCGGCAAAGTGAGGTAAATATTCGGATCCTGAGTTTTTTCGCTTCCGGTTACGATCGATTGCAGTGCGGTGACGAAGGCAACGAAATTCATCTTGACCAGGTGCATCTCGTCATGGCCGTAGAGAGCTCCGGTCTCGACCAGGATCACCGGCGTTCCCCAAGCCGAAAAATTATCCCCAAATGCGGTTGGTGTCCATTCGTCGGCGTAGCGGCCGATGTGTCCCGGAATAAAGTTTTGCAGAGCGACAGTCATCGCGGATGCAATGCGCTGGTTGCGTTCATGGCCGTAACTCGTCGTTTTCGCTTCATCGCCAAAAACGACAAGCAACGAGATCGCGGCCTGCTTCGGCGTGCGGCCGACGGTCGTTAGTTCCTGTTGATTATGAAGGTTAAAGCCGATCGCCGGGTTCCAATCGTCGCGGAGGCGTTTCAACAATTGTGCCTCCGGCGTTTTCAGGTCGAGAGCGTCGCGATTGATGTCAATGTCCTGTAAATTCCGTCGCTTGTAAACCTCTGCGCCATCCGGATTCAGCATTGGAACGGCCCGTATCGTCACGCTTTGCTCTATCTTTTTTACCCAGTCTAGATCTCGATGCGTTTGAAAATACGCAAGCATATCGATCAGGGCTGAGGTGGCGGTCGGTTCGTCGCCGTGCATTTGCGACCACATAAAAACCTTGAGCGGTCCGCGGCCAAACTCTGCCTGATATATCTCGCGTCCGCCCCCGCTCCAACCGACCTGGGCGACTTTAAGCCCAAGTTTCTTGAGTTTTTCGAGATATACCTTTACGTCCTTCTGCCGAACGTCCGATGGAAAAAGTGTTGAAATGCGGTTTTTATCCCATATTTCACCCAGTTCTTTTGGTGTCTGCGTGAAGGCATTCATGACGGAAACAATAAGGATGAAAAGGGTCAGCCCGGCTGTTTTCATAAGCTTTAAGATAAACTTTCTTTACAAATAACGCTACGCTTTATCTGCAAAAATCCTGGAATCGAAACGTCCTTATTTATAAGAAGAAATAGGAGTTGAATTATGGGAAGTCTTTTACTCAACACTCAGACCGTAATTATGTGCCCCCACGGCGGCATCGTCACTCACATACCCTTGACCTACACTAGCTATCGCGTCGACGGCCGGCCCCCGATGTTATTGACCGATCAATATTTGATCTCCGGCTGTCCATTCTTCAGCTTTATGGCGAGTCCGTGCTTCCGCGTTTTATGGATCAGCGGCAGTGTGAATTTGATCATAAGAGGAGTGCCCGCACTGACATTATCGAGCGTCGGACTTTGCCAGAGTGCGTCCGGAATTATGCAGGGGCCCGTGATCATGACTTATACCCAAACGGGACAGCGTGAGCCGGACGAATTTACGAGCGTCAGCGAATGAGAACGCTGGTGTAAAGTTCCTCGGTCGCGGTGATCATTCGTTCGAGCGAATAGCGTTCACGTGCGAGTTCGCCTAGTTTGTCGCCGATTCGGCGGCATCTGTCCTTGTCTGAGATGATATATGTTATTGCGGCCGCCAGAGCGACCGGATCTGCAACCGGAACGATAAGGCTGTCATCCGCCAGCAGATCACAAGCCCCGTTAGTCGCCGTTGCGATGACCGCTGTCTGGTTGGCCATTGCCTCAAGGATCGCCAGTCCGAAGCTTTCCGAGTGCGACGGCGAGACAAAAATATCC
>JBBRUA010000146.1:0-7815 GCA_038248245.1 Pyrinomonadales bacterium
ACAAATGCAACCAGTTCTAACATTCTGCGCTTCGCAATGTGCGGTTCCGCTCCCGTTCCGGCTGAGATCTTGAGGCGATTCGAGGAAACTTTCAACTGTTTGGTGATCGAGGGCTACGGCCTGTCCGAGTCAACGTGCCGCTCGACGTTTAACCCGCCGAACGAGGAGCGTCGTCCCGGTTCCTGCGGTATGCCGATCGGAAACGAGATGAAGGTAGTGGACGACGAAGACATCGATGTCGCGGACGGCGAACTCGGCGAGATCGTCATGCGCGGCGAGAATATTTGTAAGGAATATTTCAAAAACCCCGAGGCGAGTGCCAAGGCTTTTGCGGGCGGTTGGTTTCACACGGGCGACATCGGCTATCGCGACGCCGATGGATTTTTCTACATCGCTGACCGAAAATCAGACATGATAATTCGCGGCGGCGAGAACATCTATCCGCGCGAGATCGACGACCTGCTCTTCACCCATCCGGCGATCGAATCCGCCGCCGTTATCGGCGTCCCCGACGAACTCTACGGCGAAGAGGTCACCGCATTCGTCGTGCTCAAGCCCGGAGCCGCCGCGACCGACGACGAGATAATCGCATTCTGCCGTCAACATCTCGCTGATTTCAAATGCCCCAAAACCATCCATTTCGTGGGCGAAATCCCAAAAGGCCCGACCGGTAAACTCCTAAAACGCGAGCTAACAAAACTCCTGGCACAGGCCCGCGCGTAGCTCAGTGCAGAAGCCCGCACGAAGTAAGGGCGTTTAATTCACCTTTATTCGTTCGACCATCCTCGCGTGCCCAGATTCCGGCCTCGATGTTGTAAACTCAAATTTTCTTATGACGCACAAACTTGGAATTGCAATAGTCGGTCTTGGCGGAGCGGTCGGCACAACGATGGTTGCGGGCATCGAACTGTTAAAAAAAGGAATTATCGGCACCGAAGGCCTGCCGCTCGCCGGTCTGGACACCGAGGGATTTGCCGACTACACCGACATCGTTTTCGCCGGTTGGGACCTGTTCGGCGAACACCTCGCGAAGGCGGCCGAGGAGCACGACGTTCTGACGCACAAGCAGTTTGTCGCAGTCGAAGAAAGTCTCAGGGCGATCAAACCTTGGCCCGCGATCGGCAATGACAAATTCCTCTCAAATATCGACGGCGAAAACCGCTTATCCATTTCGTCACATAGGGCAACGATCGCCAAGTTACGCGACGATCTCGATACTTTCAAACGTTTCGCCGATTCCATCGTCGTCATAAATCTCGCCTCGACGGAAAAGTTAACGCCCGAAGGAAACGAAATATTCAACTCGCTCGCCTCTTTCGAAGCCGCTCTCGACGCTGATTCCGCCGACATTCCGCCCGCGATGCTCTACGCCTATGCGTCGATCGCTGAAAAGGTTCCGTTCGGCAATTTCACGCCATCGGTAGCGGCCGACATCCCGGCACTGATCGAGTTCGCAAATAATCAGGGCGTTCCAATCGCCGGCAAGGACGGCAAGACGGGCCAGACGTTCATCAAGACAGTTTTGGCTCCCGCATTTAAGTCGCGAGCCCTGAAAGTTGAGGGTTGGTATTCGACTAATATCTTAGGAAACCGCGACGGTCTGGCCTTGTCGAACGAGGATTCGCTCGCGTCGAAGATCAAGACAAAAAGCAGCGTACTCGACGACATTCTCGGCTACCCGGTCGAAAATCATCTCGTCGATATCAGGTATTATCGACCTCGCGGAGACAATAAAGAGGCCTGGGACAGCATCGACCTCACCGGATTTATGGGCCAGTCGATGCAGATCAAGGTCAATTTTCTCTGCAAAGATTCGATCCTCGCCGCCCCGCTCGCCATCGAGATCGCCCGCTGCCTCGACCTCGCCAAGCAACGAGGTGAATCCGGAATCCAGGAACAACTATCCATCTTCTTCAAACTCCCCATGACCCGCGGAAGCAAACCCGAGCACGCCCTACACAAACAAGAAGACATGCTCATTGCTTGGTTGAAATTAAATTCCCAGAACTATAGCCAGTGACTCTGTGATTTCGTCGAGGATTTCGGTTTCAACCGTTCCGAGCATTTCAATAAATCTTTCCTGAGAGACCGACCGAACTTGGAACGCGTCGGCGGCGGACGTCTTCGTTAATCCGTTACCTTTGTTCGATTCGACCCTCGTCATCCAGACAACATCTTGGAAACGATCCTTCCAGTCTGTAAATGGAACGACGACCTTTAACGGCAGAATCCCGATCTTGTCGTCATTGACGATGACCACAGGCCTCGATTTGCGGAGTTCAGAGCCAATGGTCGATCGAGGCTGATTCGCCACACCTCGCCCCTACGCATCTAGAAAATCCTCGCCATCCAAGATCGTCAGATCGGTCAGGGATTTGTTCGTCGAGTATTCATCACGCATCAATTCTGCCGACTCTTTCAACCTAGACCGTTTTTCTTCTAGCTAAAGTTTGCGGCTTATGGTCGGCTTGGTCTTAATTAGCCTTGTTGCGACACCGATTACTGCAAGCCGCTCAGCGTTCGTCATTTTCCCCAGTTCACTCTCTATCGTTGCTACGCTCATAAATTGTTCCCGTTTAAGCATTGTAACGCAGTGTAGGTTTCCGGTGTCAAGGTTTAAGATGATCCGACCTAGTCCTTGTTAGTTTGACTCTCAACTTCTATTTAACCAAAATTGTCTTATGCTCAATTCATTCAAATATCAAATTAACGACGATCTCGAAACTGCCGTGAATTCGGCGATCGACGAGTGGCAGAATGCGGGGAAGGTCACGCGGATCTGGGCGAAGGACGCGTCGGTTTGGTCGAACGACGACGAGGCGAAATGGCTCGGGTGGCTGGATATTGTCTCCGAAGAACTCGGTTCGCTGTCGAAATACAAAGACCTGCAAACGGATCTCGCGTCCGCGCAGTTCGACGACGTTCTGTTGATGGGAATGGGCGGATCTTCGTTGTGTCCGGAAGTTTTGGCGCGTACCTTCGGGAAGGCGAATTTCCACATTTTAGACTCGACCGTGCCCGCTCAGGTTAAGGCGGTCGAAGAAAAGCTCGACCTCGCCAAAACACTGTTTATCGTGGCGAGTAAATCGGGTTCGACGCTCGAGCCGAACTGTTTCAAACAGTATTTTTTCGACCGCGTCGCACAGGCCGTCGGGCGTGAGAACGCGGGAAAACAATTCATCGCGATCACCGATCCGGGCTCAAAAATGGAACAGGTCGCCAAAGACGACGGGTTTCGGCATATTTTCTACGGCAAACCGGAGATCGGCGGTCGTTTTTCCGCGCTTTCTGCATTCGGAATGACCGCGGCCGCGTCGATGGGAATCGACGTCGAGAGCTTTCTCACCAGCGCCTCCGAAATGGTCGAGGCCTGCCGCGAGAGTGATCCTTCGACAAATCCCGGAGCGTTGCTCGGCCTTATTCTCGGCACGTGCCACGCCGCCGGGCATGATAAATTGACGATCTTTACCTCGCCCGAGATTCACGATCTCGGTGCATGGATGGAACAGCTGGTCGCCGAATCGACCGGCAAGAACGGCGTTTCCATCATTCCTGTCGACCGCGAGCCGATCCAGCATCTGTCGGTCTATGGCGAAGACCGAGTTTTTGCTTTTCTAACCGTCGCGGGCGGAAAAAACTTTGATAATGACTTCCGCAAACTAACGGCGTCAGGAAATCCGGCGGTCAGCATCGAGCTCGGATCGATCGGCGAACTCGGCCAGGAATTTTTCCGCTGGGAATTCGCAACCGCCGTTGCCGGAGCGGTCATGCAGATCAATCCGTTCAATCAACCGGACGTCGAATCGGCCAAGATCGAGGCCCGAAAGCTCACCGACGAGTACGAAAAAACCGGCGAACTGCCGGACGAGACGCCTTTTTTCGAAGGCGACGGTGCCGCTCTTTTCACAAGCGACGAATACGCGCAAACGCTCACGTCGAACGGCGGCGAAACTCTGAAGGGCATCTTAGACGCCCATCTCGATCAGGTCGTCGAGGGCGATTACTTCGCGGTCCTTGGATATATCGAGATGAATGCAGAGACCGAGAAACTGTTGCAGTCGATCCGCGAGCAAATTCTCGATAGAACGCACGCCGCAACCTGTCTGGGGTTTGGCCCAAGGTTTTTACACTCCACCGGACAGGCCTACAAAGGCGGGGCGAACAATGGCGTTTTCTTACAGATCACATCGGACGACGCCTTTGACATCCAGGTCCCCGGCCAGAAATACACCTTCGGCGTCGTAAAATCCGCCCAGTCACGCGGAGACTTCCAGGTCTTACTCGACCGCGACCGCCGCGCATTGCGGGTTCATCTCGGGGCAGATGTCGTGGCCGGACTCACGAAACTGGAACAATTAATTTAACTATTTCGCAACCTTAATTTTGTTTTCGGCTCCGCCGCCAGATGAGCGGAAGGGCTGTGCCCTTCCGAAAAGTATTAAAGATTAAGGAGGCTACGCCTCCAAATTAGAATTCAATGACTCGGATCTCGATAGATACGCCCTGTTATTTCATTACATCGGTGACGCATGACCGGCTTCCCATATTTCGAACAGAAAAACTCAAGGAGATAGCGTGTAATGCACTAGATGAAGCGAGGCGATCGGCTGATCTTCTATATTTTGCCTATACACTGATGCCGGATCATTTCCATATCATTACTGATGGGAAACGAACGCCGTCGGATACGCTTCGATACCTGAACGGAGTGACGGCGAAACGAATCCTCGATCATCTGAAAGAAAATGACTTTGCTTCTTCGCTTCTGAAGCTGAGAGAGAACGTCAAGGAACGCGGTTACAAGCATTCAGTCTGGCAACATCATTCCGACAAATTCTTGCTGACGAGTGAGGATATGTTCATGCAGAAACTAAATTATATTCATAACAATCCGGTGAAAGATGGATTTGTAGAACAACCTGAAGATTATCTCTATTCAAGCTCGCGCATTTGGCAGCGAAATCCGCGAGAAAACGAGCCTCTTAGTATGGATCTGGAACGTATCGATTGGAGAAAAAGGTAATGGAGGCGTAGCCTCCGGAATTTCAAGAGGAACTTAGATCGGAAGGGCATAGCCTCTTCCGCTCATCTGACGGCGGAGCCGAAAAGTAAAGAAAGATTCTATGCGCAAGGGCATAGCCCTTCCGCACATCTGACGGCGGAGCCGTATCGGTAAAGTCGGCCAAAGTTAATCGTAATTCAAAGCCTCGACCGCATCCAACCGAGCGGCCTTGAGGCCTGGGTAGAGGGCTCCGATGACGCCGCTGATGAGGCCGACGATTAGGATGCTGATGACGACTCGGAGCTCGATCTGGACGATGAGGGTCGTCCATTTATTGAGCGCGAGCATTAGAATATAGGTTGCGATGAGGCCGAAAGCGATCCCGCCGAAGCTGATCAGGACGGCTTCCTGGACGATCGTCCAGGCGATGTTGAGGTTCGACATTCCAAGCGACTTTAGCACGCCGATCTGCCTCGTCCGCTCGGTCACGGTCGTGTACATTGTGAGCAAAATAATGAGTGCGCTTATCGCTCCGGCAACGCCGATCACAACATTTAGGAACACATTGAGTGCCGGAACGCCCTGCATATAAAGCGCCTCGAGTTCTTTCGTCAAAATTATCTGATTCTCCGGAAATTTCGCCTGGATGTTCTCCGCAACCGCGTCCGGAGTGAAGCCGTCCTTAACTTTTATAAATATCGCTGACGCTTTCCCTTCGGAACCGAGTTGGGCCTGCATCGTGGCGAGAGGAATTTTGATACGTGCTCCCGCACTCGGTTCGTAAACGCCGACGAGCGTGAACGACTGCTCATAAAGCGGAATGGAATCGCCGATCTTGAGGTTATTTTGCTGCATCCAAGCGGCGTCGCAGATGATCTCATTGCCCGACGTACCCATCGGGCGTCCCTTTACGATCTGCAGCCCGGCGATCGCCGCGTATTTGTCGTAATCAATGCCGTCTACCAGGCGAGAACCAGTATTCGCGTCCTTCACCGACACCGAATTCTGCGCGATCGCGACCGCTGTTTGCGCGCCCTCGACCGCCTCGATCTCAGCAACCATCGTCACCGGAAGGCGCAACGCTTCCGACCCGCTCAAGCCTTTGCTGCCCGACGCCCGGAACATGATCTCCGCACCGACATTCGCCTCACGCTGGGCTCGCTCACGCAGACTTCCGTTCGCCAAACCGACCGTGAAAACGATCAGCAAGATCCCGATGCCGATCCCGATAATGCTAACCGCCGTCCGGGCCGGTCGGTGAAGCATATTTGAAAATACGAGGTTGTTCACTTAAAAAAATCGTCCTTGGAACCGAAGTTCAAGGACGAATCTTAGCAAAAACGCGATACGTAAGCCAATTTCGGGCTAAACCAACTGGTGCGACTCAGGCATCAAAACGACCTCTGCCATGACGCCTTCGCCGGGTTGCGTCACCGCGAAAAAGGCCGCATCCGCCGCAGCCTCGACGCTTAACATCTTCGTTCGGTCGACACGCATCGTCACGTTGTCCCAAAACGAAGAGTCCACGCCGCCCAGATGCATCAGCGTAAACCGCACGCCGAACCTTTTGTATTCCTGCGCCAAACATTTGACCATGCCGGTCAGGGCGTATTTCGCCGCACAATAGCCCGCCGCCTGCATCATCGGTGCTTTACCCAATATGCCGGGAAATGCGACAACTCGGCCGAACTTCGCCTCCGCCATTTTTGGCAATACCGCTTGAAAAACGTTGAATGCCGAACGGACATTGGCATTCAGCAACAGATCGAGGTCGGCGCTCGTGAGCTCCGCAAAAGGTTTTAGGACGCCCACGCCCGCCGCGTGAATAAGATAATCGATCGCGCCGAAGCGTTCGATCGTTTTGTCGACGACCGACTGAACATCGGCCTCATCCGCGGCGTCGCCGGCGATCGAGAGCACATTCGAATTGCCCTGCGAATTCAATTGGTATTCGAGCTCGTGCAGATCGGTCTCGGTCCGCGAGCTGATCGCGACATTCGCTCCGCTTTCCGCAAACAACTCAGCGACCTTTCGGCCGATCCCGCGGCCCGCTCCGAATACCAGACAAGTTTTTCCCTCAAGTTCCATTACTTTCTCCTCTAATTTACGAACTATTTTACGACTACGAAGTTTTTATTTCGCCGCCGCTCGGAGAAAGGATTCAACTAAAACATTCGAGATACTTAACGCCGGCTCCGGTATTAAAAATAACGACGCTTTCGCCTTCTTTTACGAGGTCCTGATCGATCAGTTTGCGAAGTGCCGGAAGACAAGCCGCACCTTCGGGAGCAGTAAAAATGCCGGTCGCGAGCCCGATCTCGCCGACCGCCGCGACCAGTTCGGCGTCCGTTACGGTAACCGCAGTTCCGCCGGACGCCCGAATGGCGTCGAGGATCAGAAAATCGCCGATAGCCTTTGGCACTCGCAGACCGGAGGCGACGGTCGAGGCATTTTCGAATTCGTCGGCAAACCGTTCCCCGGCGTGAAATGCCCGTACGATCGGTGCACACGTCTCTGACTGAACAGTCACCATCCGCGGCCGCTCCGAGCCGATCCAGCCCATCTGCTCCATCTCGTCAAAAGCCTTCCACATTCCGATCAGCCCGGTCCCACCGCCCGTCGGATACATTATGACGTCGGGCAACGGAGAGCGGACACTCCTGTCCGCATCGCCGGTTCCTCCGGCGAGAGCGTTTTCGTGCTTCGCACTCATGCGGACAGGAGTGTCCGCACGCCGCAGAACACAAAAGGCAACCATGGCCGTTCCCTTTACATCATCGGGCACGCCTATTACCGCAGCCTCGATCACTAGC
>JBBRUA010000147.1:0-7797 GCA_038248245.1 Pyrinomonadales bacterium
GCTGGGGCATAACGCATGACGGCACAAACCTGATCATTTCCCAGGGCACCCATGTTCTTAAGGTGCTAAATCCGGAAACATTTGCAACCGTTCGAACCATTACCGTCTTGCGCCAAGACGGCAGGCCTCAGATGAACCTGAACGAGCTCGAATATGTAAAGGGTGAGATCTGGGCAAATATTTGGCATTCAGAAGATCCCGAAAAACTCGGCAAACCTAACTATATTGCGAGGATCGATCCGGCAACAGGAAAGATCTTGGGTTGGATCGACCTTGCAGCAATTTCGCCCGGTGATCAGGCGAAGACGAACGATCCGAATGATCCGAAGTCTGAAAACACCCTGAATGGTATTGCTTATGACGCCGCGACTGACCGCATTTTCGTGACCGGCAAGTATTGGAAGAAACTTTTCGAAATAAAACTTACACCTCCAAAGACGTAATGACTGACCAAGACAGACGTTTTATGCTCCGGGCCGTTGAGCTCGCGAGACTTTCCGTTGAGACGAATTCAGGCGGTCCGTTCGGCTGTGTCGTCGTTAAGGACGGCCGCATCGTTGGCGAAGGCAGTAATTGCGTCACAACCACAAACGACCCGACCGCCCACGCCGAGGTCGTCGCGATCCGCAATGCCTGTGCCAATCTTGGAGCTTTCCAACTAGAGGGCTGCACGATCTACACTTCGTGCGAACCGTGCCCGATGTGCTTCGGGGCGATCTACTGGTCGCGTCCGGCTGCCGTGTTTTTTGCCGGCACCCAAACTGACGCGGCCGCAGCCGGATTTGACGACGAACATTTTTATAAAGAGTTGGCTAAGCCGAACGACGAACGGGAAATGAGAATGATCAATATCCTCCGCGACGAGGCCGTTGCCGTTTTCGACCAGTGGCTCGAAAAGCTCGACAAAACTGCCTACTAGACCGAGATGTCCAACACTTATCTATACATGCTTTTCGCCGTTCTAGCGGGAGCAATGATGCCGACGCAGGCTGCGACGAATAATAAAATGGCCGTCGTCATCGACAGCCCGATTCTCGCCGCATTGATTTCGTTCCTCGTTGGAACAGTCGCCATTTTCGCGTACGCCGTCGCGACGGGAACGCCGATCGGCAATCTCGCCTCTGCCAAAGATGCTCCGCCGATCGCCTGGGTCGGCGGACTTTTCGGCGCATTTTTCGTCGCCGCGACCGTAATGCTCGTCCCGCGTATCGGTGTCGCGCTAACCTTTAGTTTAGTGATCGCCGGCCAGATGATCGTGACGCTATTCATCGATCATTTTGGCCTGCTTGGTATCGAGGTTCAACGCGTGAGCTGGCAACGAATCCTAGGTATTCTGCTCGTAACCGGCGGTGTGATATTGATTCGCAGGTTTTAACTCGCGAGAAAGATAATTTAAAAAGATCGCAGCGACTTTGGAACAAAATTCTCCATTCGGTGTCTAACAATTCAGCGGTTGGCACCGGCTAAAAATTGGAGGATATGAAAATGTTTGAAAAATTAGTCGAATCGAATGGTTCCGGAGCAGATCAAAAAAATCGCCGGAGATACTTTTTAACTTCGTCGGTTATTGTTGGAATTGTATTTTTAAGTGCGGTCGTCATCAGTATTTATGCCGCCGACTTCGGTCTGGGCAAGGACGGCCTCGAACTAACCGAAATGATTGCCCCGGTCGACATGGCCGCCGCCAAAGCCGAACCGCCAAAGCAGCGCGTCCAAACATCCATTTCGCGTGACCAAAGCACTACACCCACCCGAACCGTAAACATGGCCCGCGTTGACGAGGCGGCCTTTGTGCCGACAACCACGTCGGCCGTTCGAAATACGGAGGTGGCGAGACCGATCGGTGCATTCCGCTACGATGCGATCAATTCCGATCCATCCGGTGTTTCGGGCGACAGCGGACGCGGTAACAACGGAACCCCCGGAACCGGCGGTCCCGCCACCGGACTAACAGGAAGTTTACCGGTCGCTGAAAACGACATACCGGAACCGCCACCGATCGTAAAAGCACCGCCGGTCGAGAAAAAGCCGGTCATTCAATCCCTTGGTGTGATCAACGGTAAAGCAACAAACCTTCCAACACCGCCATATCCTGCAGCCGCTAAAGCTGTAGGAGCAGCGGGAAAGGTCAGTGTTCAGGTTCTGATCGACGAAACCGGAAAGGTTGTTTCCGCCAACGCGGTCAGCGGTCATCCGCTATTGACCGACGCAGCCGTTCGGGCAGCCCGGGGGGCGACCTTCAGCCCGACATACCTCTCGAAAGTTCCGGTAAAGGTTACGGGCGTGATCGTCTACAACTTCAATCGCTAAACTTCGAAATGCGCAAAGTAAAAGGCGGATCCATATGCGATCCGCCTTTTCTATGTGTTGTTCGAATTTTTGTTAAGAAAGCATTTCGATCAAGGCTTCCGTATCGACGTCATAGACTGGAACAGGAAAGTTCGCACGCATCGATTCGTAGGTCATTCCGTCGAGAAAGATCGGTTCGTCAGACTTGATAGTTGTACGCGGAATGACGACAAAATCTCCCACGACTTTGTCTTTAACGGCAATAAAATCCTGTCCGGTCAGCAACCCCGCGACGGAGACATCGCCCCCAAAATAGGTATTCGGCACCGCCATCACATTCAGCCGCGATCCGGTTTTCGCATTGTACCTATCGATCTGCTCACGCAATACGGGAGCAAACATCTCACCTGTCAGAAAAGTCCCAAACAAGTCAGAACCACCTGCGGTAGCGGGTGGTTGAGCTTCGGTTTTATACAACCCACCCGGAACAACTGCCGCCAAATGTGTCCGCGGATCCTTCTTCCTCGATTTTCGCCTCACACCACCCGCTAATGCAGGTGGTAACGACAAGAGTTTCTCAAACGAATTCACAAACGAACGGATCATCCCGACGCCGTCTTCGATCTGCGGGTAATTTCCGTAATGCCGACGCGAAGGTATCTCGGCTCCGCCTTTCAGATAGATCTCATCGCCGAGAAACGCGAAGGTGACGCCGAGCGTCTTGCGAAATTCCTTTTGCAGCTTTTCGACCTCTCCGATCGTACGCCTGCAAAACTCGGGCGTCACGCGTGTTAACCGTTTGTCGGTGTTATATCGCGTCAGGGCAACTGGCACGACCGCCGTACTGACGACTTTTGGATAGTGAGCGGCGAGATCGCGCAAGGTTTTCTCGAGAATGGGCCCGTCGTTGATCGTCGGACATAAAACAACCTGTGCGTGAAGTTCGATACCGGCAGCCAGCAGGCGTTCGAGCTTGTCGGAGATGTCGGCTCGGGACTCTTCAACTCCTAGAAGATACGCTCGCGTTTTGAGGTCCGTTGCGTGAACCGAAACGTATTGCGGCGACAAACGCTGTTCGATAATGCGTTTCATCTCGTCCTCAGTTATGGACGAGAGCGTCGTGTAATTGCCGTAAAGAAATGAAAGCCGAATGTCCTCGTCACGCACAAACAGCGAAGGCCGCGCGTCCTCAGGATTACCTTTGCAGAAACAGAACAAGCATTCGTTGGCACACTGACGCGGGACGATCTGTTCGAAATCGATACCAAAATCTTCGCCTTCCTCGCGGTCAAATTCAATGTCGTGCGTTTCGCCGTTCGTCTTTTTGACCTGAAAGGTCAGCTCCGTCTCGCCTGCCGTTTGAAAGCGAAAATCCAGATAATCGCGCACCGGCCGGCCATTGACCCGGACGATCCGGTCGTTCGGCTGCAGTTCAAGCTCTTCTCCGAGACTCTCGGGTGTGACATCGGTAATGATCACGCCCGGTCGGCGAAGCTGCGTAACTGCTGGTGTGACTGCAAATTCGTACATAAAATTGTTTGCCCGCGAAACAAGCGATACAAGCGAAAACAAGAAGTTCTATTTTCGCATATTTCGCGTTTTTCGCGGGCAGTCATTCTTAAAAGTTCCTACCCCGCCGTTGCCGCTTTGAGGTCAAGCAGCGAATCGAGCGGTGTGTATTCGAGGTTTTGCGAGGTCGCGACCGCCTCGTAGGTCAGCTTTCCGGCGAATGTGTTGACACCTTCACGAAGTCCCGAATCCTCGGCGATCGCACGCTCAAATCCTTTATTTGCAAGGTCGAGAGCATACGGCAAAGTAGCGTTGGTCAACGCAAATGTCGATGTTCTCGGCACCACTCCCGGCATATTTGCTACGCAATAGTGCAGAACGCCTTCTTCGTAATAGGTCGGGTTTGAGTGTGTCGTTGCGTGTGTCGTCTCGAAACAACCGCCCTGATCGACGGCGACGTCAACCAAAACCGCTCCCTGCGGAATAAGATGAAGCATGTCGCGGGTGACCAGTTTCGGGGCCGCAGCACCGACGACCAACACAGCACCGATAACGAGATCGGCGTGCGAGATCGCTTCTTCGATCTGGTAACGCGACGACGCGAGCGTTTGTACTTTCGACAGGAAAATATCGTCGAGTTGACGCAGACGATCAAGGTCGCGGTCGATTATCGTAACTTTCGCACCAAGGCCGACAGCCATCTTTGCCGCTTCCGTTCCAACAATTCCGCCGCCGATGATGACAACATTTGCCGCCGGAACTCCCGGAACACCCCCGAGCAGAATGCCGCGGCCGCCGTTCATCTTCTCCAAATATGTCGCACCGACCTGCACGGACATACGTCCTGCGACCTCAGACATCGGAATGAGCAAGGGCAAACGCCGTCCGCTCGTGATCGTCTCGTAGGCAACACCGGTCACCTTGCGTTCGAGCATCTGCTTCGTCAGCTCAAATTCCGGTGCGAGATGCAGGTATGTGAAAAGCAACTGATTCTCGCGCATTCGCGGATATTCAGGTGCGACCGGCTCTTTGACCTTGACGATCATGTCACCCGTCGCCCAGACCTCATCGGCCGAGTCGAGCATCTGTCCGCCGGCTTTTACATATTGTTCGTCATTAAAACCCGAGCCCTCGCCCGCAGTTTTCTGCACATAAACCGTGTGCCCCGCATGGGCCAGAGCCTGAACGCCGGCCGGCGTCAGCCCGACGCGATACTCATTGTCTTTAATTTCCTTCGGCAAACCGATCTTCATAAGTGATTTCTCCAAAAATTTAAATACTGATAATTAAAACGTATGAATGGACAAGTTTACGTTGTTTTCTGTTTATCGCCAAATTGCCCGAACGCTCTCAGATGCGTGAATTCCGATCCATTACATTGCCGCCATCACTGCCCTGATCTCACCATACGAATATGCGTCGCCGAGATGTTCCTTTATCGGCGAAAGCGCATTACTGTCGGCAAATTTCAATATTGCCTTGCGGATGGGTTCGACCTTTTCCAAGGAAACGAATTGATCTAGATTCATTTCCCCAGTCGCGATAAAACGCGAGAGATGATTTTCTATCGTGCTCACCGCCAACTCACGCTTTCGGGCGATCTCCGGTATCGGCATTCCGTCGCGAAACATATCGAGCGATATGCGATAAGTATCTTTCCCGGTCGCATCGCGTTTTGTCCGCACCCTTCGCTCGCGTTTTGGGCTTCTTAGATCGATCCGCGAAACAAGACTATTTCTGACACAATAACTTTTAATTTCGCCGAGAAAATCCGCACCGTATTTGTCGAATTTCAGATCACCGACCCCCGAGATCTTTCGAAGCTCCCAATCGTTCTGCGGCAAATACGTCGCCATCTCGACCAGTGTCGCATCAGAGAAGACAACATACGGCGGTACATTTTCGTGCTTCGCAAAGTTCGTGCGAAGTCGTTTCAGATCCTCAAAAAGGTCTTTGATATATGGATGCGACACCCCGGCAACAAGCGACGGACGTTTTTCTTCCCTCACCTTTATCTTGATAAGTTCAACGCGTGTGTCGCCTCGCAGAACTCCTTCGCTCGTCTCGGTTAGGACGATTGTCGGGAACTGGCCGGCAGTTTGAGCGATAAAACCCTGCGAGATCAGGTCTTTGAAATAAGCGTACCAGGCGTCTTTCGAAAAATCCGCACCGACGCCGTAGGTTTTGATGTTTTTGTGCTCGTCACGAATGGACTGCGCCTTTGAACCTCTCAGAAAATCAATGATATACGTCATCCCGAACTGCTGACCGGTTCGGTAAATGGCACTCAACGCTTTTTGCGCAATGATCGTCCCGTCGAATCGCTCGAAAACCGTGTTGCAGTTATCACAATTGCCGCAATCCACCGTCGATTCTTCCGAGAAATAATTAAGCAAAAATCTTCTGCGGCAGCTCGTCAGATCGCCGAATTTGCCCATCAGATCGAGCTTGTCGAGCATGATCCGCGATTGTGCCGCGTTGCCCTCGACCGCGGCAAAACCCTTTAGTTTTGAAACGTCGCCCCAGCTAAAAAACAGTAAAGCGTCACTCTGCAATCCATCGCGTCCCGCACGACCGGTTTCCTGATAATAACTCTCGACGTTCTTCGGCAGATCCATGTGGACGACGAACCGTACGTTCGATTTATCGATGCCCATCCCAAATGCGATGGTCGCGACGATGATCTTGGTCTCGTCCTTTAGGAACGATTCCTGGTGTTTGTCCCGCGTGTCCTTGTCGAGCCCGGCGTGATACGACAGAGCACTGAAACCTTCGTCGCGAAGATCTGCCGCCAGCGAATCGACCGAGCTACGGCTGAGGCAATAGATGATCCCGCTTTCGTCTTTGCGTTTGTCGAGATATTCGAGCAGTTGGCCGTGTGAATTACGCTTCGGCTCGACGCCGTAATATATATTGGGACGATTAAAACTAGAGACAAAAATCTCGGCGTGCCCGATATTTAGCCGCTCGACAATGTCTTTGCGAACAAGTTTGTCGGCCGTCGCCGTCAGGGCGATCAGCGGAATGTCAGGAAACTCTTGTTTGAGCGTGGCGAGCCGTAGATACTCCGGCCGAAAATCGTGCCCCCAACTCGAAATACAATGCGCCTCGTCGATCGCAAACAGCGAAACATTGATGCCTCGAAGAAAATCCAAAAACTGATCGCCGCTTTTCAACAGCCGCTCGGGAGCGACATAAAGCAATTTCAATTTCCCGCTGCGAACATCCTGAAAAACCTCGACCTGCTCTTTCGAAGACTGCGTCGAATTCAAAAACGCAGCGTCAACACCGTTGGCGCGTAAAGCATCAACCTGATCCTTCATGAGCGCGATCAACGGCGAAATAACGACCGTCAGCCCGTCCATCATGAGCGCCGGTATCTGATAACACAACGACTTGCCACCGCCCGTCGGCATGAGGACAACGCAGTCCTTTTTTGCCAATACAGTTTCGATCGCCCGTTCCTGATTCATTCGAAACGAATCGAAACCGAACTGATGTTTTAATATTTCACGTGACCTTTCGATACTCATTCGATTGAGATAATTATAGCGGTCGAGAGATCGCTGTTCCAATGCGAGAGGCAAGTCGATTAAAACGACCAGATCATAGGTATCAGAACCGTGGCCATGATCCAAAACATAATGTTCAGCGGAGTGCCAACCTTAACAAAATCGAGAAATTTGTACTGACCCGGGCCGTAGATCATCGTGTTGGTCTGATAGCCGACAGGTGTCATAAAACTCGCGGACGCGGCGAACGTTATTGCCATCAGGAATGGCGTGGGTTCGACCCCCATTGTGTTTGCCGTAGCGATGGCTATGGGGTCTCTGGTCGTAGAAGGATTTCCTGTCCGGCTGAGCGGCCAGGATTCCGGCCGCGGGACGTTTTCACAGCGGCACGCTTCCATGTACGACACGCTGACCGGGGAGCGTTGGACGCCGCTGAGCGAGTTGAAGAGCGACACTAACCGAAACGCAAGGTTTTACGTTTTTGACA
>JBBRUA010000148.1:0-7713 GCA_038248245.1 Pyrinomonadales bacterium
AATTTACTCCGCTCAGTCCCTATAGTCTAACGATCCAAATCGGCCCCAACCAGCCATCAAACCTGGGACGCGGCTCACCGTAAAATTCAGGGACGCGCACGGCTTTTCGGTACTACGGGCGGCGGTGTCTATGTCGGTACCACCTGCGATAGCGGGTGGTTTAATCCGAACAACAAAAATTCCCGCCTCAGGGACGCAGACGTCCGATCGATCTTTGACAATCCATTCAGGCATTTGGGACGCAACCTATTCTTTTCGCCATTGACGAAGCTTCCGGCCTCTTTGCCGCTCTATTTGCGGAAAAGTTCTACTTTTCCGCTTTGCATCTAGATCTGTTCGCGCCTATGCCGCCGCCTATTGGTCAGATCAGGAGCGGCGGCAAAGCCACATTCGATCGAATGTTGAAATAAACTCGGCGTAATAAGCAAAGTGACGGAAACCCCAAGCCAGGGACGCGCGAAAATCCCGTCTCCGCTCGCGACCAGTTCAGTCTTGATTCAGTTGAGCAATGATCAAGCCGATCAGGCCAAAGTCGGATGTTGTTTTGCGTTCCATGCCGGATTTGGTAAAGCGGGTTTCGGTCGCAAACGGACTTGGTGCGATTGAATCTCGATTCTTCCGTCCTGAAAAGAAATTAATTAGTTGTTCCGGCGTCTCCGCATCTTTTCCGACGGTCAAGATTGAACCTTTGCTTCCGGAAAAGTTATCGGAAAACGATCCGGCGATGTCAGAAAAGCCTTTGCCACCATCGGTCAACGTCATGCATTTTGAGACGCTGTCACTGTCTCCGAGAATTATTTCTTCGTTGATCGCAGCTTTTAAGGCGGAGTTCCCAGAGACGAATACTCGGAAATTTCCCTGAACCGGTGCCGGTACGTCGGGCTCAATCGTAGCGGGAAGGTTTTCAAAGCGTCTCTCTTTTTTTTGATTTGTCTCAACAATTACGAACGGCAACCTTGAGATCACAACGACTTTTTCCCCATCATCATCAAATTTAATTGTGGTTATCCGGTGGTCCAGTTGTTCGATAAACCCCTCGGGATCGCGTACACCGTAAGGCTCTAAAAAAAAGCGTGAGAACTCGGCGATGATCTTTCCAGTCGAAGGATCTGTCTGATTGGCGGCGACGAGCAAGACACTTCGCCAGGCGACGAGTGGGTCTTTGAAGTTGTATAATGTCGCACTCGAAGCGTCAGGCGGCACCATAGCAAAATCCTTAGCGACAAAATTTTCACCCTGCGACACCATCGTTTCGTTGAAAATATTGGCAACGTCCGGCGGCATCGATATCAAATATTTATCTTCAACTCGCTGTCCGGTATTCGTGGAGGTCCAGCTAATACTGGACAGCGAGTTTCGCAATAGTGTCGGCAAGATTCCGGCGATGGCGGATTGGACTTCGGAGTCTTCGCCGATCTCGGAGGCATATTTTAGGCCGATGATGTTGGCGATTTGGGCGATGCCGTCGGTGGAGATGTAGCCGGAGGCGAGTGTTTCTAGGGACGCGGTTGGAATTTTTCCGGTTTTGATAATGCTGTCGGATTCGCCGCGTTTTACGGCGAGGCATTTGTCGATAGCGGTTTCGTCGTTGCCGAAATAGATCAGACTTTCGATAACTAAGGCGTAGGCTTTGCGGCCGTCGGTGGCGGTCCATTTGAAATATTTACCGCCGTTTTTATCTGACTTTTCGAGCGTCGGTTCGCTGTCGTAGATCTCCCGCACGAAGCTGCCAAGCTTTTGTTCGGCAAAAGCGTTCGCCTGATAGTTCCATGCGTGAGTTTCGGCAACGGCGACGAACCGAGGTTGGACGCGTCCAACGCTGTGTTCGTCGGTAAGCTTTTCTTCGGAGGTCTCAAATCCAGTAATGGCGACGGCCAGCTGAACGCCTTTGAGTGCGGAAAAGTCGGGCTTGCTCTTCGCCACCTCCCTAAACGGCTTGGCGTCAACGATCGGCTGCAAAGCAGCGGCCAGATCGTTCGTCTCAAGATAAACAAGCGTCTCGGCGGGAACGAGAGTGCGGAGATCGGTCGGCTTCGAACTGCAGGAGAGATTCACCGCGGAGACGCAGAGACACAGAGAAAATAAGAACCAACGAAATGTTGTTCTATTTTTGCGTATTTTGCGCCTCTTTGCGGCCATAATTTCTCACTTTCTCTGCGTCTCAGCGTCTCTGCGGTTCAATTCTTATGCTAAAATCCAAGCACATTATGGACAAAATATTTGCTAAGAACATTCTAGATGGAAAGGTTGCGTTTGTAACAGGCGGCGGGACGGGTATCACGGGTGGGATCGCCCGGGCGTTTGCGGAGCATGGGGCGAAACTCGCGATTACCAGCCGCAAGATCGAGAATCTGGAGGCGATGAAGGCCGAGGTCGAGGCTTTGGGCGGCGAATGCTTTACGTACGCAGCGGACGTTCGCGATTACGAAGCTGTCGAGGCAGCGATTGCGGCGGCGGCGGAACATTATGGGCAGATCGATATTGTTGTAAATGGTGCGGCGGGCAATTTCTTGTGCGCGGCAGATCAGCTATCCGCGAACGGCTTTGGTACGGTCGTTGACATCGATACGAAAGGCACTTTCAACGTCTGCCGAGCGTCGTTCGAAGAGTTGAAAAAGACCAAAGGTCAGATACTGAATATCTCAGCAACGCTGCATTACCTCGCAACGCCGATGCAGATCCACGTGTCTGCGGCCAAGGCCGGTGTTGATGCGATAACCCGGAATCTGTCGGTCGAGTGGGGACGCCATGGCATTCGAGTCAACGGCATTGCTCCCGGCCCGATCGAGGATACGGAAGGGATGAAAAGGCTGCTGATGCCGGAATTAAAAGAGAAATTGACGCGAAAGATACCTTTGCAACGTTTCGGACGCATCGCGGATATTGAGAATGCAGCACTTTTCCTGACGTCGGACGCAGCAAGCTACGTCAGCGGCGTGACGCTGGTCGTTGATGGTGGTCAATGGTTATTGGGGACGAGTTTCGGTTAATTTTTGAAACGCAGGGAACCTGTCTGGCGGCGACGATACCGTTTAAGAATCAATCTCTTGCAGAACTTCTTCCTCGGTCTTTTTGCGTTCCTCTTTGTCCAGAACGGCACGCAGAACCATCATCTTAGCGAGGATGCGGATCTCGTTACGGTCGAAGGTGTTAGTAAGATTTTTGGTTCTGACGAAGTCCGCTTTGGCCAGCGATCCGATCGTACCGCTCGCCATTCCGAGGCTGCGGGTCATTTCGCGGATCATCGAACCGCCAAACATACCGACCTGGATCTCGCCGTCGCCGATCATTTCTTCGTTGACATCGACAAACTCGGCGACCTTGATGAAGGCGGAGATCGTGTCGTTTGCACGCAGGATCGTGTCTTCCAAGATCGGGAATGCCTTAGCCGGATCTGATTCGGCATAGCCGCTTGCGAGCATCCAGCTATACAAAAAATCCTGGTAATTCTTGGGTTGCGGGTTCACTAGGCGATCGGCATCGATCATTATTTCCGCTGCCAGGTCCTTGTCACCAGAGCGTGCGACCTGGGCCGCTAGCAAGCTAAGAGCAGCGATCTTCTTATCCTTGCCCTTTGTTTCCGAAATGATCTTGCGTGCCTGAGCTACGATCTTATCGCGTTCGTCCTTCGGCAAAGCCTTAGTGCCGAGGCCTTTGACGTTCTCCATCATCTCAAGCTCGATCTTTTCCCGGGCCTCGCGAGTGTCACGTTCCGGATTTGGAGCCGAAGCGGAGTTTGAATTTGAGCTGATACCGGTAGACACGACGCTTGCAGTATTTCCGCTGTACCTATTGGCGGCGGTCGAGACCGTCTTAGTTTGTTTGAATTTTGCCTTGATCTGGGCCGAGCGTGCCGGAGCAAATTTTCCGATCAGATCAGCATAGTTGTCACTCATGTAATCGGGCTCATCTCCCGAACCGTCCAGAACGAGTTGTGCAAACTGGTCGGCAATGTCACGCAGATCGCTCGCTGAGTAAACAGGTTTTTTTGCACTCGCCTTTTTGGATTTGTCCAAATTGTCCGAGCCGAATGTCAGCAAACTATTGTAAAAATAGAGGTTTTTGAGAGTCGATCGGTCGCTTTTCATCCGGCTTAAGATCGCGGCTCCAAAATCGATACCTTTTTCGGCGTCTTTCGCGTAGATTTTCTTTAGCAATTCAATGTGAGTGTTATCGAGCCCGGCTTTTATTGATTCTTTGCCGTATTCTGCGGCTTTGGCGGCGTCTGATTCGGCGATCTGGCGCAGAAGTGTGGCTTCGAAATATTTATCAGTTTGTTCGGTTTCCTTGCGAAATTTCTCGTTCGAGATGAGATTTTTACTGTCGTAAAAGAAATTGAATGCGAGATCCGGAGCGTGTTCGGCGAGGCTGGACGCTATCTGCTGGCGGACGGCCATGGCGATACGAAACTTGCGTTCGACCTTTGAACGCCCGTAACCGCCGAAAAGAAAACCGCCGCCGCCGCCGCCTAAATCCTCGTCGTCCGGCATCGAGAGCGTATTCATCTGGGCGTCAAACTGTGATAATAGCTGCTTAAAATCAGCGACCACGCCGCCGTACATTTGCTTCGCTTCCTTTTCGTCGTGAAACCACATCAAGGACGCGAGTTCGGCACTGAAACTGATCCGGTTCTCCATCGAACGCATGCGGCCGACGTCGCCGACCGTTTCACGCAGGAATTCGACGGCGTCCTTCTCGAGTTTCGCCGCATCCTCGGCCGCGGTCGATTTATCAGTCGCCTGGGCAAACGAAAAGCTGGATAAAAGGATGATCAAAAGAAGGGAAAGGAGTTTTTGGGACATAGGTTAAACCTCGGCAGGGCGCGCTTTTATGATAAAGTTAATAAGGAAAATAGTAAAGATAGAACGATTTCGCCGGCAGATTTTGCACATATATCAAGATGTTCCTTGTTATCGATAATTACGACTCATTTACCTATAATCTGGTGCAATACCTCGGCGAACTCGGCGCGGATTTGCACGTCGTCCGCAATGACGAGGTTACCGTGGATGCGATCGAAAGTGAGCTCAAGCCGGAACGCATTCTTATTTCGCCGGGGCCGGGAACGCCCGATACGGCCGGCATTTCGCTGGGTGTGCTCGAAAGATTCGCAGGGATTCTTCCGATCCTGGGAGTTTGCCTCGGTCATCAGGCGATCGGCCAGCATTTTGGCGGCAAGGTGATCCGGGCACCGGAACCGGTTCACGGAAAGCCGGTCGAGATCAGGCATGACGGCAAGACGATCTTTAGCGATCTGCCGGAAACATTCGCCGCCGGACGCTATCATTCGCTGGTTGTCGAACGCGGATCGCTGCCCGAGACGCTCGAGATCTCGGCCGAATCACCGGATGGGCTCATCATGGGATTGCGTCACCGGACACAGAAGATCGAAGGCGTGCAATTTCATCCGGAGTCGATATTGACGGAGCATGGCAAAAAACTGTTGCAAAACTTCCTCGAACTCTGACATATTAGAATTCAGGAGTTTTTCGACCATCCACACTCCGCTGCGACTGCCTCGCTCGATCAATTTTTCGCAAAAATATGCAACACCCGAAGACCGAATGGCTGCTCTCGGCACCGGTTTCAGCTACTAACCCGAAAGCGGACACGGCGATCTTTCCGTTTCTCGTCCGGCTCATACGCGGCGAAGATCTCACCGCGCCCGAGGCGGCAAAATTCTATCGAGCCCTGACTGACATAAATGCTCATCCGGCACAGATCGCGGGAGCGTTGACCGCCCTTACGGCCAAGGGCGAGACGTACGGCGAACTGGCGGGCATGGCGGCGGTTATGCGCGAGCAGTCGATTCGCATAAAGGCCACGCAGAAAACGGCAGTCGATATCACGGGCACAGGCTCGTCGCGGGCTAAGACATTCAATGTGTCGACGGCGGCGGCATTCGTGGCGGCCGGGGCGGGTTTAATGGTCGCCAAACAAAGCAACCGTGGGGTCACAAGCACCAGCGGCAGTGCCGATGTCCTGGGCGAGCTGGGCGTGAAGGTCGCGGGCGAACCGTCGATCGCACAGACCAGTCTGAGCGGTGTCGGGCTGTGCTTTTTATTCGCTCCAAAGTTCCATCCGGCTCTCAGACGGGTCGGTGATGTGAGAAGTTCGCTGGGGATCAGAACGTGCCTGAATTTGCTTGGCGTTCTCGCTAATCCGGCCGCCGTTTCGCGGCAGCTTGTTGGCGTGTGGCACGATTCGCTGGTCGTGCCGGTCGCGAATGCTCTGGCGATGCTGAAAACCGATCGTGCCTGGGTCGTTCATGGGGCGGACGGACTCGATGAAATAACCATTGCCGGTGAAACGCACGTGGTCGAGGTGATCGGCAAAGAAACAAGGAAATTCACTCTAACGCCTAGTGATTTCGGCCTGAAAGCCGGCTCAACGAAAGGCCTGAAAGCGGCGAATGCCAAGGAAAGTGCCAAGATAATTAAAGATATCCTAGCCAGCCGTCGCCGTGACGAAGCCCGGTCGATCGTCGTCATGAATGCGGCGGCGGCTCTCGTGATCGGCGGAGTGGCAAAAGACCCGCTTCACGCCGCCCGGCTCGCCGAACAGAGTATCGATAGCGGCCAGGCTCAGAACAAGCTGGATAGATTGATCCAGACGACTAATAAGAGTAAGCAGTAGGCGGAAAGCAGTAAGCAGGAAGAAGCAAGAAGAAGGAAGAAGAAGAGGGCGATGTTGTCGCTGTTTAGTTCAATTTACGGAAAGATAACAGGCCTCCGGAATATTCTTTACGAAAAGGGCGTTCTCGAGGTCTTTGACACGCGCGTTCGGGTGATCAGTGTCGGAAATATTACGGCTGGCGGAACGGGGAAGACGCCGTTGGTGGCTTATATCGCCGGCGTTCTGGCGGAGCGGGGCGAGAAGGTTTGTGTTTTGACACGCGGTTACGGGCGTATTGATCCAAAAAAGCGTGTGGTCGTGACCGACGGCGAACGGATCTTGAGCGACGCCGAACATTCCGGTGACGAGCCATTTGAATTAGCAAACAAGCTGCTTGGAAGAGCGATAATCATTGCCGACGCAGACCGTGTCGCGGCGGCAAAGTGGGCACTGCGAAAATCTGGCGTGACCGTATTTTTGCTCGACGACGGCTTTCAACACCGCAAAATTAAAAGGGATCTTGATATCGTTTGCATCGACGCGACCGATATTCTCAAAGACGCAAAATTGCTGCCCGCAGGAAGGCTCCGCGAACCTCTTTCGCAACTTCAGCGTGCCGACACGGTCGTGATCACGCGATCGAATCTGGTCGGAAATATTTCAAATCTAAAGTCTGAGATTTCAGAACTCAACGCGAAAATTCCCGTGTTTTCGGCAGCGAATCGGATCAGTTCGATCGTGCCGCTCTCGGAATTTAGTTCCAATACGCGGCAGCCGCAAACCACGGTTGCGGTTAAGAAGGCCTTTGCATTTTGCGGCCTTGGGAATCCGGGCAATTTTTTCGAGCAATTGCGGCAGGAGAACGTCAGCGTGTTCGGGTCGAAAGAGTTCCGCGACCACCATCATTACTCCCAGAGCGACGTACTTGAGATCGAAGAACTGGCTCGCGAATGTGCGGCCGATATTTTGCTGACCACGGCCAAAGACGGGGTAAAGCTTGCGTCCCTTAAATTTTCGATACCGTGTTTTGTGGTCGAGATCGAGATGGTTTTGGACGATGATCGACTTTTCAGATCTTTGCTTTAACGCTTCTTGGTC
>JBBRUA010000149.1:0-7691 GCA_038248245.1 Pyrinomonadales bacterium
CGCGTCGTAGTCGGCGATAAATTTCAATACGTCCTTCTCATCCTTTGACTGGGCGAAGGTAAAAGCGACCGAGATCAAAGTTAAGGTTGCTATAAAAATCGTCTTTTTCATTTTTGGTTCTCCTGTTTGGGTTTGTTGTCCAATCGTCGTATGTCGCTATCCAAATAGACCGCTAGCGAGTTACTGCATATTTCCCCATTCGAAAGTTTATGAATTGATCCATCCGACAAAAGCCTTTCTACCGACCTCACGCCTCTTCCGAAATCTCCGATCAGAATTTGTTTTTCAAGCGGCTGTGTGCTGCGTAAACAAATGTCGCAGTGCGAAAGTTTACCGGAGGCTCCGCGGGTTTTGATCGTCGTAATACTATGGGTTTCGATCGTGATCTCTGTTCTAGATCGGATGTATTCGTCCATATTTTTTTATTGTTCAAAAACCGCTAGTCTGCTATGCTTCATAAATCGTTTTAGGATCATTTCGCGATTTTTTTTCGTTTTACATTTACAACTTTGCGGTATTAAATTCCTAAAGTCCTTAATTTTGAGGCTAATTATTCCTAAAAATTCCTAATCGGCATGGAAACGCTCTCGGAAACAAAATTACGATTTAACAATTTCGAGATTGATTGCTCACGTCGAATATTGACTCGTGACGGCGAACCGCTGGCACTAAAGTCAAAAACTTTTGATCTACTTCAACACCTGATAAAAAATCGCGGAATTATCGTTACCAAAGACGAACTCCTGACCAATATCTGGCCGGGTCAATTTGTTGAAGAGAATAATCTGACAGTTCAGATCTCTGCGCTGAGGAAGGTATTTGGGGGGAAGAACGGCTCGAACCGCTTCATCACTACTGTGCCCGGGAAAGGTTACAGCTTTGTTGCGGACGTAGAACTTGATGATGAAACCCACGACATCGTGATCGAGAACCATAGTTTTTCGAGAATCGTCATCGAAGAACAAATCTTGAATAAAGGAAACGTCCAAAGCAGACTCAACGTAGCCCGAGCGCAGATTGGATCGGATACGGGATCACGACAACGTTTCCAGATGGTTGGAGTTCTCGTTGTTGCGGCGATTTTGAGTTCTGTTGCGGCTGGTGCCTACGTATTTGGGGATCGGCTCTTTTCGAATCGATCCGTCGGAGGGTCTTTCGCCGGGAGGAATGTCCGTCAACTGACGACCAATGGGAAGGTCGGGAATGCGGCACTTTCGCCGGATGGCAAGGTCTTCGTATACACGATAGACGACCTTGGTTCACAGAGCTTGTGGCTCGGCTATGTGGATGGTGGCAACCACTTACTTTTGAGGGAGGCAGGTGACGTTAGCTATAGATCACTGACATTCTCGCCGGACGGGACGACGATCTGGTTCTCCGCCGTCGACGAAAAAAACTCAAAGGGTGCTATCTTCGAAATGCCGGTTCTCGGCGGTGTGCCAACAAAAAGGCGGGATGAAATTAGAATCTTTTCACTCTCGCCCGATGGAAAGCAGATCGCCTTCAATCGCACTGAAACTGACGGAACATTGAACATCGTTACTGCTGCCGTCGATGGATCGAATGACCGGATAGTCACCTCTCTGCAACTTGGAATTTCCATCTATCCGGGATCGATCTCATGGTCGCCAGACAGTTCGCGTTTTGCGTTTGGGATGGCAAAGGACTATGCGAAAACATTTGACTCGATCGGGATAGTCGATGTTATTAGCGGAAAACTCACCGAAATAGAGGAAAAGAATTTTCGACAAATAACAAAAACTGCGTGGATCGCAAATGGCGAACAATTGGTAATTACAGCCGTTGAATTGGCAAGCCAGGCTTCCGTTCCGCAGTATCAACTTTGGAACGTCGATCTCCGAACTGGCAATTTTAACCTGATAACGCCGGATCGCAGTAATTACGGCGAATCGTGGCATAACGAGTCAGGCGCGACGCTTGGCGTTTCGCAAAATCAAGCGATGTTAATATCCGTCGAGCACCGCCAATCGACAAATATTTGGGTCGCCCCGACTGATGATCTGAGTGCGGCAAAACAAATCACAAACGGGTCATATGGGAAGTACGATGGTCTTTGGGGTCTCGACTGGACTCCCGACGGAAAAGTGATATATACAACATCAGACACGCGGAGCCAATTCCTGGCCGAAATGGAGCCTGACGGTTCAAAGCAGAAACCGATAACCTCCACGGGCAAGATCGACAGCGTCCTTACGGTTTCCGAAGACGGCCGATACATCTTGTTTCATTCGAATCGAACGAGCGAACTGGATATTTGGAGAACCGACATCGACGGCTCTAATCCAAAACAACTAACTTTCGGCGGGAAAGGCTATCATCCGGCTCCGTCAACCGATGGGCTTTGGGTTTACTTTAAGTCCTGGGCCCGGAACATCGGCGAGTTATGCCGCGTTCCGATAGACGGGGGCGAAACTGAATGTCTTAATGATAAAGAAACCTCGTGGATCAGCTTTTCGCCGGACGGTAAATATTTCGCAGCCTTGGTTCGGACGGACAAACTTCGACTCGCCGTCTTTTCTGCGGAAACGAATCAAGTTGTAAATCAGTTCGATTTGGCTAAATCGGGAACCTTTTACATGGGTTCTCGCTGGTCGCCCGGCAGCAAATTCGTTGTCTATCGCGACAGGAATTACGGTTACTGGAAGCAGGCAGTCGATGGCGGCGAGGCTACACGCATCGAAGGTTTACCGAAAGAAAGACTGTACAACTTTGCTTTCTCAAAAGATGGTAAGCAGTTCGCGTATGTTCGAGGTGAGGAATCCAGAGATGTGGTTATTTTCCAGGAACGAGCCGAATAAAACATCCTTTTCCCGATCCAGATACGATCCTTTTAAGTAAAAATTACTAAATTTGGCGAACACGATTCGATTCATTCTTGGGGGCAAACCTTTGACTGATCGACGCTCGAAAGTTAATCTTTCAAAGGCGATGCGGTTGGCAGGAACTTGCCATGCCGTTTTTACGTTTTATGGATCAACAGCTTTACGACCTTCTTGCTCAATACGGTATTTACGCCGTTTTTGCACTGTGTACGGTTGAGGGTGATATTACTTTGTTGATCTCCGGAACCATGGCCCACGGCGGCTTGTTCGGAAATTGGGGGTTTGCAAAGCTTTTTGTCGCCGGGACGCTCGGTGGTATCGTGGGCGATTCGGTCGGTTACGCGGTCGGCCGTATTTTTCACAAGAATGCAAAGAATTATCGCTTTTATCAGGTTGCTCAGCCGCGAGTCGAGAAACTGATCGACAAATTCGGCGGCTTCGCTATAATCATTTCAAAGTATATCTACGGCATCCGCGTCGCTGTTTGCGTTTCATACGGCGTAAGTAAGATGCCGTATCATCGATTTCTTGGTGCGAGTGCGATCAGCTGTTCGCTGTGGGTGCTGTTGTTAACGAGTGTCGGGTATTTTTTTAGCGGTGCTATTACTTCGCTCATTGGCGATTTTAAGCAGGTCGGTTTTGCCCTCTTCTTCGTGGTCATGTTCGGCATCATCATTTTTTACGTGATAGAACGTTATTGGCTTTCCGAAAAGGTCGAAGATGCCGACCCCGAAACGATCCAGACGATCGAAGAAAAACTTCACGCCGTCGAAGATATTGGTAAAACGACACTGCAAAATATCGGTGAACGCCTACACCTTACGCGCGAACCAAACAAAGAAGAATCTGATACTACCCGAAAAGGCGAGGCCAAAAAGCCCGGAAAGTTAGACGAATAACATCACGCGTTGAACTTTTGATTACTAGCTTCTGACCAAAACTAACGAAATATGATAATTGAATCATCGGCACCGACCCGCGTCGATTTGGCTGGGGGAACCATCGATATTCCGCCCCTTTTTCTGTTTCATGAAGGGGCTGCGACGGTCAATTTTGCCATCAGCATGCTCGCTAAATGCCGCATTGAGACGCGTGACGACGATCGTATTATTCTCGAATCTATCGACCAGCATTCAAGCCTCGAAACGTCCGTTGGCGATCTTGCTTCCCTAAAGAACCAACCCAAGTTAGAACTTCTTTCAAAGCTGGTCTATTTCTTCAAACCAGAGATCGGTTTCAAAATGACGACCGAATCCCAGGCTCCAGCGGGTGCTGGGCTCGCCGGATCTTCGACACTGAATATCGCCTGCATCGGGGCTCTGAATAAGCTCGTCGGTGAGCGCTACGCTCCGGAGCGATTCATTCCCATAGCAGCCGCGGTGGAGTGCCAAGTCATACGCGTTCCCACAGGATATCAGGATTATTATTCCGCTCAATACGGCGGTGTCTCGTGCATACATTTCGGCCCCGAAGGAATGACCCGCGAGGCTCTCGACATAGATACGGCGACTCTCGAACGCCGCATTGCCATTTGCTACGCGGGCGAACCGCGAAACTCCGGGACAAATAATTGGGAGATCACGAAACGCCACATCGATGGCGATCGGGAGATCTTCGACATCTTCGAAGGCATCCGCGACACGTCGTTGACTGTTCGTTCTGCACTGCTTGCAAACGACTGGGACGAACTCGGATCGAGTCTTGCTCTTGCATTCCCTGAACGCAAACGCCTCAGCCCGAATATCACGACGCCGCAGATGGATCACCTGATCGAAACTGCACTCGCAAATGGAGCTATCGCGACAAAGGTTTGCGGTGCCGGCGGTGGCGGATGTATTGCTTTCTACTGCGATGACGGCCGTCGCTCCGAAGTCGAAACCGCCCTCGCCGCTCAGGACGGAGCAACAGTTCTCGAATGGAAACTCGCCTCCGAAGGTCTAGTCGTCGAATCGAGTCAATCTGCAGATGTTTCCTAGACGGATAGACCCGAGTGATCTCAGTCTATTTCGCTAATTTGCGAGACGGCTTTCGTCAGCGAGCGGAAAATATCGCGGCCATCGTTTGAGCCGAGGATGTCTTCGCAGGCACGTTCGGGGTGCGGCATCATGCCCATCACGTTACGATCGAGGTTGCAGATACCGGCGATGTTTGAGCGGGCACCGTTCGGATTGGCTTCGTCGGTTATGTCACCGTTTTCGTCACAGTAACGAAATACGATCTGCCCGTTTTCTTCGAGTTGCTGATAGGTTGCGTCGTCGCATGTATAATTGCCTTCGGCATGTGCGATCGGGATCGATAAAATTTTCGACGCATCGACCTCGGACGTGAAAGGCGTATTCTGATTTTCGACGCGTAGATTAACGTGTTTGCAGACAAAATGTAGCCCTGCGTTGCGGCGCAAAGCTCCCGGCAGCAGCCCGGCTTCGCAGAGGATTTGAAATCCGTTACAGATCCCAAAAACGAACTTTCCCGACGCCGCGAAATCCTTTACAGAATTCATCACCGGCGAAAACCGCGCCAACGCCCCGGCCCGCAGATAATCACCATAGGAGAAACCGCCGGGAACGACCAACGCGTCGAATCCGCTTAGATCCGTTTCCTGATGCCAGACAAAATCCACCGGTTGCCCGACATGCTTCGACAAAACATGATACGCATCGTGATCGCAATTAGACCCTGGAAAAACGATTACGCCAAATTTCACGCTTCTACCTCCACGCGATAATCTTCGATGACCGGGTTTGCAAGAACGTCTTTCGCTATTCGTGCGACAGATTCCCGTGCCGAAGACTCGGTAACAGAGTCGTCGAAAAAGATTTCGAAATACTTGCCCTGACGGATGTCGCCGATGCCCGCAAAGCCAAGCGAAGCCACGGAATGTTGAATTGCCTTTCCCTGCGGGTCGAGCACGCTGGGCTTGAGAGTTACGTAGACCTTAGCTTTCATATTTGGCACCTGATAACCGTATCAAAATAAATTCTAGATTGTTACGCAAATTGTTGTCTTTATCAACGTCTTATGTTAGATTTCACGTTAAATTTCTTTCATGCAATCTTTTCAATTTAAAACCTTAAAAGGAGATCACTTTTTTATATGCAAAACCCTTCAGGAAAGTCCGCTCTCGGACTCGACCCCAACGTAGCTGCCGGCATCGCGTACATTCCGTTCTGTGCGATAGGCATTATCATGAGCATTATAATTCTTGTTACTGACAAGACCAACAAATTTGCTCGGTTTCACGCGTTCCAGTCGCTGTTACTGCTCGGTGTGGCGATCGTACTTTATGTTGTCGCCATCGTGATCTTCGGCGTTGCCGCCGCAGCTGGCTCGACCGCTTTGAGCCTGCTTGCAACGCTCATCTGGTTTGCCGTAATCATCGGCGTTTTGATCGCAGTCGTCCTTTGCTGCATTCAGGCCTTCATGGGTAAGTCGTTCAAACTGCCAATCATCGGCAATTTAGCTGACAACTGGTCAAACTAAGTTTTTAGACGACTAAAATGGAAAACAATAAATCGGCTCTAGGTCTCGATCAAAACATCAACGCACTGCTCTGCTATATCATTGGCATCATTGCTCTGATAAACGTTTTCATCGAGAAAGATAATAAGTTCGTCAGGTTTCACTCGTTTCAATCCTTGCTCCTGATCGTCTCTTACATTATTGGATTAATGGTTTTAGGTATTGTCGGAGCTATCGCTGGGATAATGGTAAATATTTCTGGAGCACTGGCGGCGGTCCTCGGGATCGTTGTAGTTATCCTTATGTTCGTCGTGATCTTCGGATTCCTCGGCGCGATCATTTACTGTGCGATCAAGGCATACGGTGGGAATAAATTCAAACTTCCCATCATTGGAAATCTGGCTGAGAAGTTTGCAGCCTAGTCGTAGATTAAAACGGAAAAAGCCTTCACGTCATCCGATGTGAAGGCTTTCCTTTTTATTGCATTCTGATCCGACTACCGAAATACACGCTCAAACACCGTTCCCACATTCCTCAGATAATGCTTGAGGTCAAACACGCGTTCGATCTCGTCCGCATCCAGTTTTGAAGTAATGTCCGCATCTTTGTTGATCAACTCCGAGTAAACGCCGCCTTCGTCCCAGACCATCATTGCGTTTCGCTGCGTCCATGCGTAAGCATCTTCGCGGGAAACTCCTTTTTGCGTCAGTGCGAGCATAAGTTGTCCGCTGAAGACCAAACCCCGCGTGAGATCGAGGTTCTTAAGCATGTTCTCGGGATAAACGATAAGCGTATCAAGCAAGCTCGTGGTTTTCGCAAGAATATAATCGAGCGTCGCCGACGAGTCCGGCAGCACGATGCGCTCGGCGGATGAATGCGAGATGTCGCGTTCGTGCCAGAGAGCGACGTTCTCAAGGCCGACGATCGAGTTCGCCCGAACGGTGCGGGCCATTCCGCAGATACGCTCGGACAAGATCGGATTTCTCTTATGCGGCATCGCCGACGAACCTTTTTGCCCCGCTTTAAAAAACTCCTGGGCCTCGCGAACCTCGGTTCGCTGCCAATGCCTCACCTGCAACGCGATCTTCTCAAGCGTCGAAGCAACTATCGCGAGCGTACACAAATATTCAGCGTAACGATCGCGCTGAATGACCTGCGTCGAGACGTCTGCCGCCTTTAACCCGAGCTTTTTACAAACGTCTTCCTCCACCTCAGGTGCGAGATGGGCAAAGGCACCGACGGCACCGCTGATCTTACCGACCGAGATAACATCCTTTGCCTTGACGAGCCGCTCGCGATTTCGCTTGGTTTCCGAGTACCACAACGCCCAAACAAGGCCGAATGATGTCGGTTCCGCATGTATTCCATGCGTACGTCCGATCTGTGGAG
>JBBRUA010000150.1:0-7664 GCA_038248245.1 Pyrinomonadales bacterium
GATGGTTGTTCTCGCCGCCATCGCTAATTACTCCAGCCTGATCGACGGTGCAAAATGGCTCTATAATAATTTCCTCGGTATCGGAAGGCCGCAGGAGGCCTTCGCGTTTTATTCGATCGTTTTACTTGCCTTTACGACGCTGCTGACGTGGATCATCTTTCTCTTCTATTTCCGCGAAAAAAACGAGTCAGCTCTGAGCGAGCCAACCGATCTGACGTGGACGAATTTTCGCCAAGGCCTCGGCAAAGGTTCTGATCTGCTACTGATCGCCGCAGCTGTCGGCACATTTTTCATCTATCTAATCGTTCTCTTCTTCTCATCGTTCTTTACTTATTCGGAAGGCGTTCAAAAGGCGTTCGAGGCATATGCTATTTGGACAAAGACCGGGAGCAAGGATCATACGCAGAATGGAATATTCGCTTACGTTAAATGGGGATTAAAGGTCGAGGCACCGATACTTTTGCTCTCGTCGCTCGGTGCGTTGATCGCCTTGCTCAAGACAAGACACAGGTTCGCAATGTTCACGGCGTTCTGGGCGTTCGGCCTGTTTGCCGCGTACACGATCATTCCGTACAAAACCCCTTGGCTCGCACTGAGCTTTTATCTGCCGATGTGTCTCATTGCCGGTTACGGTATCAATGAACTCGTCACTTCGCGAAAAATCGCGCTGAAGATCGGCGGCGTAGCTCTAGCGTTGATAGCGTCGGCAACCCTCGCCTATCAGACATACGACCTGAATTTCGTCCGCTATGACGACGAAGAGATGGCCTACGTTTACGCCCATTCGAAACGCGAAATGGTCGATCTTGCCGATAAGATCTACTATTACGCCGACAAGAGCGGGCAAGGTACTAACGCGAGCATCGAGATAGTCTCGCCCGACTATTGGCCGTTGACGTGGTACCTGAACAATTACAAGAACGCGACGTTTCATGGCACCTTGGTCGATGCCAACACCGCCGAGATGATCGTCGCCAAGAAGAACGATCAGGACACCGAGGTCATTCGCCGCTATTCGGCGCATTACAAATTCGTTGGTGTCTATCCGCTTCGTCCAGGCGTCGATCTGATGTTGCTTGTAAAGAAAGATCTGGCCGACAGCGATGCGAAGGAACTGTATAAGATACCGGAGTACGAATCGCCCAAATGATCGCAATCAGCTCGCAAAGACGCCAATCAAAACGAGAATTCCGCCGATCACAAGGTGCAGAACGTCATCCACCGACGTCCAGCGAAAATAGTTTTGTGGAAACAGGCCGAGCCGATTGGCAAGTAATTGGTAAAGATCGATCAGGCCAAAACCGATGTTGAATGAACGGCTCGCCAACTCGTTGTTTAAGTAAAGAATTCCCAAACCTAGGTCATTCGATTTTATAAGCGACACGCTGTATTCGGGCACGCGGTTCCGGGTGCTGAACATCACCGACGAAGGCACCTGCGAGGCATTGGACATCGTCGTTGACATTTCGATCACGGCCGGAAGAGTGGTCAGTGTCCTCGATCTTTTGAAATCACAGCGCGGAGTGCGAAAAGTAAGGCCTGGGGATCATTTCCGAACGACGAGGCCGTCATGAAACTGCTTTATCTGGCACTCAGAAACATCGCGAAAAAATGGACCATGCCGATCCACGACTGGAAGGCCGCTCTCAACCGCTTCGCCATCGTCTACGAAGATCGGCTGCCGATAAACTGACCGGCCGAGCTGCGAGCTGCGGAACCCGTGGAAAAATGAAAGACATTTTTCCACCATTCCCACAGCCCCTGCTGCCAGATAAAAGTAAAAACAAAAGACCAAAAATGAAAACCGAAACGATCATTTACACAAAATTCTTGAGACTACCTGGCGTTTGGAAGAAATGACTCGCCTGGTCCGAGTACAACGAACAGAACACGCCTTTCTTCTCAACAACTTCCCGGATACCGGCCATGACCGTCGCCGTCGATTCCTCATCCACCAGCTGGGCGTAATAGATCTCCGACGTGGCGTCGTCGAGCAGCACGATCAGGTCGTGGCACCGCTCGTCGCCGAACCACTGGTGCTTTGACCCGTCAATGTGCAGCATCATTCCCGCCACAGGCTTTCTCTCACGCTTCCTTCGGTGCTTCTTCCGCGGACGGTCTTTGGCCACCATCCCCGATCCCTGTAAAAGCTTCTTGACCCACGTGTAGCTTACCGTCATCTCATGCTTCTCAATCAGCTTCTCGTGAAAATGCATCACGTTGAAATCGAAGTATTCATCGCGGTACAGCCTCAAAACCTCTTCCACCACCGCTACCTCGATCCGCCTCGGACTTTCCCGCCCCACTCGGGCGTCGTGCAACCCGTCGAACCCCACCTTGTCATACGCCTCCCGCACACGCCTCAGATGCCGGCAACTCATCCCCAAAATCTCTGCTGCCTGTATCCAACTGATCTTCTTCGCATACGCCCTTAATATAATCTCTTCTCTTTTCATCGCCCGCTCCAACGCGGCTTCAAGGTTTGATCTCATCGCAGTTCTTCTCTCCTGCTTTCAATCTTCTACCTCTTGCCCCTAAAGCGGACATCTCACTTGCTATCTAAACAGGACATATGATGTGCTAGCTAAAAATATAAACAAAGTCCTATGAAAAGAATTATTTTTATGCTCAGCTACTCCACCTTCGTAAAGTTAAAGATAGACCTTTTTCGACGACTGACGACCGACGACGCTGGTAATGTTCTGTCGCGGATAAATGTAGCGTGGAAAGATCGGATGTGCTTTTTATTCTTTTCATTCTGAGTGATTGCTTTGTTGGCTGGTTGATTAAAGATATTGCGGTCTCAAAAGTTATTAATTTTGTGAATGCAACGGGTATAAATATCTTCTGTATAAAGAACTGATACTTGATTAAAGAGACGATTATGGACTATTACGTTTATAAAGATGATCAGAATATTGGACCGTTGACCGAAACCGAAGTCGGTAATGGCATGCGAAATGGACGATTTTCGCCAACTGACTTGGCCTGCCGCGTTGGCGAAACTTCGTGGAAGGATCTGAGCTTTTTATTTCCTTTGGAAAATTCATCACCCGTCGCTCCGGCACCTCAAATCGTATATCAGCCGCCGCCCGTGTATCAGCAGCAAGCCCCGGTCGTTCGCCAACCCCAAATCGTTTACCAGCAAGCTCCGACGAATTTTGGGAGTAGCTCAGATGTAGGGAAGCTGATGATGTACGAGGCAAACAAGAAGTCAACTGGGGTAGCCTATTTATTGTGGTTTTTCCTCGGCATGTTCGGGGCACACCGGTTTTATATAGGCGAGACCGGCACGGGTGTTGCAATTCTATTAATCACGATTATCTCGTTTATTTTGATGGCTGTTTTCGTTGGATTTTTGACTATTTGGATCTCTTCAATTTGGGTCTTTGTAGATCTCTTCTTGATACCGTCGATGGTCCAGAAACAGAATAATCTGTTGGCGGCACGGCTGAATATCTATAGATAATGCGTATCGTGAGTGATTGGTTTTGGCGACTCTCCTCGGTAATCAGGGTTCGCGAAATACAGACAACTATCATAATGATTATTAAATCCGCTTGTTCGATAATAATTTTTAGTCTGACGGTTGTTCTCGCAAGTTGCGGCGGCGAACGGCCTCCCCGATGGGAAGAGGCCGCAACTGCTAAGTACGAGCGTCCGAGCCAACCGCCGATCCCGGCAACCGATCACCTTGTGGTTTATTTGGACACCAGTGCGAGTATGGCCGGGTACGTTTCCCCAAACGGAAAAGTGGCCTTTGGGGCTTCACCTGATGGGAGTGTTTTCAGTAAGACCCTGGTCGAATTGCGAGACGTGGTTACGACACTGAATCCTGAACCAAAAGTCGCTATCCGACGGGTGGACTCCGGGGTTTCCGCACCTTCGTTTGGAGACCTGGGATTATCACAGGCATCGAGTAATCGCGGCCTTTACAACGGCAAGGAAACAAACTTAGCGGGCGCAATTAAGGCGTTCTCCGACCCGCTTGAGAGGGATTCTGATCCACCCGCCCCGCCGCGTTTTCACATCCTTGTGACCGACGGCGTTCAGTCTTCGAGTCAAAGCAACACTGAAAATTCATGTGCCCAGGGATCGGACGCTTTTTGCGTTAAGAAAAGGCTAAAAGAACTGATGGATAGCGGCTGGGGCGGCACGGTTCTTGGGTTGCGTAGCGAATTCCAGGGAAGTGTATATTCTGAACTCAATGGCGGCAAGCCTGTGCCTTATTCTTCTTCAAAGAAGGATCCGAACACGTACCGACCATTTTTCCTGTACGTATTTTCGCCAGACAGGGCCGGTTTGGATAAATTGATTGATACCCTGAAGCAGAAACTTTTGCCGGTTGCCGGGGAGGGTAATTTGCGTGAATACGCTTTAACGTCTGATTATTCAGATAGTGTGCCGGTGATTGAGATCCCTCCGACGGAAAAGCAAACGCGGAGCTTGCTCGATGTTCGGCAGGAGAAAGTGAAAGACGGGGACATCCCGCGTCTGATAGTTAAATCAAGCTTAAGCACGGCGGACTCGGGAAAACAACAATTTGTGCTACACGTTAAGCCGGCGTGGACCAGTCACGCAAAAGCAGGGGGGTCGCTCGACGAACTGGGCAAGATTATTAAATGGGAACTGATAAATGTGTCTCCAGAAAAGGAAAAAGAGAACAAACGTTATCCCGTGTTCAATCTTGTGAAAGAAGAGGTGAATAACGGAATTATTGGACTAACGTTTGAAACCGGATGGATAAAGGCTCCGGGGGAAACCGGTTGGCGGCGGTACCGATTAATCGGCAAGCTGGATGTTGAAAAAACCGGGCCACCATGGGTGTCAGCATGGTCCACCAAAACTGACATCTCGGCAGAAACTGCTAATAAGACGCTCAACCTTGAAACGTCATTGGCCAATCTTTGGAATAATGCCGCAATGCAAAATTATCCCGTTGCCGAGGTCTGGTTTAGTCTCGGTCCAAAATAGAAAGGAGTTAGAAAATGTTGCTAAATTTACTTGAGTGGTTTATGGACGATTCCAGCCCGGCTAATTGGGAGGAAGTTGCTTCCAGGTGGGTTATCACAGCAATTGTGATTGCCGTCTTGGGGGCAGGAGTGATATTCGCATTTAAGGCGTTTAGAAAATCGATGGCCGAGATTGCCAAGAAAAAGATATGGACGCGGGGACAGACCTGGCTGCTGATATTAGTGGGTATATTTCCGATTTTTCTTACCCTTTTGGCGATATGGTATTTTGACGATGATTTTAGTAACTATGCGAAAATCGGCGGCTTGCTTAAAGGCACGCTGCTGGCTTGGTTTCTATACGTATTATTGATGGCAGTCGGACATTTGGTGAGTCCCTGGCGGCGCGAGCTTATTTGAGGATATAAACGAGATGAAGCATGTATTTGTTGCAATTGGTGGAAGCGGGACGAAAGTCGCCGAGGCGTTGGTGAGGCTGCTGGCGGTGGGTTTTCCGACGCGTAAAGACGACAATGGACACCTAACCAGCGCGGGTGACACTCTGCAGATCTGGCGGGTCGACCCCGACCGAAGTTCGGGAGCTTCTGAAGATCTTAATCAGGCGCTACAGGAATATCGCAGACTGCAGAGTTGTTTGAGTGACAACGACGAGACGCGAACATTGGCACAGAGCAGTTGGTCGATGGATATCGAGACGAAGGTCCGCCACTTGCACCCGCTTGATCTTCCCAAAGACGGCGCCGAGGACAACGCGGCAAAGTCATTACGGGGAGTCCTCGACTCGCGTCATCAGCGGGGCGGACAGAGCATTCCATCTTCCAATGCCCTGCTTGCTCCTTTTTTTGAGACGAAAGATCTCGATGTCCAGATCGATCGGGGATTTTATCAAAAACCTTTTATCGGCTCGGCGATAATGTCGATCTTCGCCAAATCGCTCGAGGACGATTCCACACCCGGTGGTCGAGCCGCAGGGTTGACGGCCTTCAGCAACACGCCGACAAATTTTTTCCTCTGTGGGAGCCTGCATGGCGGCACGGGAGCTTGTGGAGTTCCGGTTATGGGGAGCTTTCTGAAATCCCGAAAGGATCAGAACGCCGGGTGGGGCTGGCGGATCGGCGGCTGCCTGCTGGCCCCATATGTTACGCCGCCAAACCCGCCGTTTGGAGCCCTCGCCGAGGGCGTCGAATTTAATGAAGGCGACGTCGGCCAATATATCGAACGATTTGGAAATGAACCCGCGTTTATTGGAATGACGCACGAAGAAAAGCATCAACTAGTTAAGCAGATCCTACAAGGATTCTATGCCGACCCGGAGGATATGGAGGCTCGTGCCAAGCAGGGGCTCGCGTTCTATCGCGATCACAGCGCGGACTATTTTGATGAGCTTTATCTGGTCGGAAAACCAAATCCGAACAAGCTCAAAGTGTGGAGCAACGGGGGCGTCACGCAGCGTAACCCGCTCAACTCTGCCGAAATGGTGTCAGCCCTCGCCGCTCTCAATTTTTTTGCCCGGGCCGGTACTGGAAACGAAAAATCTTACGTAATCGGCAGCTCAGCGGCGGATGTGCCGGCCGAGGACATGCGGCTCAGCCATCTGCCGTCGTACCAAGTGGGCGGCACGGAGATCGACGCCGAAAAAGTTTTTCTCGCATCGGCCTTGATGAATCACCTCGTGATCAACCAGATACCGTGGCAAAATGTCCGAGCGTCAGTCAAGGACTTTGAGCTGTGCCGATTTTATGATGATAAGGAACAGCGGGTCGGCGTCGACCAACCGTCGTTTACCGAGGCTCTTCGATTGATCTCAAATTCTCTGGTCAGTCTGGTCCGCGAAAATACCGGCGATAACCCGACTGGTTGGAACAACCGCGATGCACAGGAAATGTGGAAATATCTGTCGCCCGATCCAGTGTCGGTCAAGGATGTCGAGACTAAGCTCGGAAAGAAAATGTTCGGCAGCGAGGCCAAGGGCGAGAATGTGCTCGGCATGTCGACGGTTAAATTTACGACGCAGGATTTTGGTAAATGGTGCCCGGCGGGCGACCAATTTACTCGTGGCGAGTATTTAAGGACTGTCTGGAATAAGATCTCCGACAGGTGCCAAACCCAGTTGGGCGGCTAGGCAGGTTAAACCAATATGTCAAAAGATTTTCTCAATGCGGGTATTCTCGGTGCGAACGTCAGCACTGCCGGCGGACGCGGGTTTCGCTCGATCAACACCGACAACCTTCCGATCCCGGAATATGACGGACGTTATTTTGAAACGTATCCGACAGTGTGGGCGAGCGCCTACGCGTTTCGAAAGGAACTCGAATTGGGCAGCCCGGCGGCGATAGGTGAATGGGCGACATTGTTTCTGCTGCATTATTTCGGCGTTCTCCACCTCGAGAACTTCGATCAGCGAAAGCTACAGACTGAGTATGACAAAGATCTGTGGCTCGCTTTTTCCGGCACATATCCACGAAGCTCTGACGAAGGCGACCTTCAGGCGGTGGGATTGCTGCAGACCTCCGACCATGCAGTTGCCGGGGCTTACTATCCGGACACGATATTTTTCCCGAGCCGAGGACGCCAGTCCTGGCTACAAAGCGAGAGCTTAAAGCCTTACCTCGAACAGCACCGGCTCTCGTGGGCGAAGGCTTCGGGACTCTTACTGGAGAGCGACTATTACAGAAATGAATTTAACGCCCA
>JBBRUA010000151.1:0-7643 GCA_038248245.1 Pyrinomonadales bacterium
CAGAATGTGGTCGAGAGCTTCGCGGCGTTTGAGGGCGGCTTTCATGAAAACACGCAGATTTTCTTTAACCTTTTGCTGGCCGATGTATTCGCTCAATTGCGCAGGACGCAGTGACGCATCGAACTGAGTTTCCTCGTCCGTGCCGCTTGTCCTGATGTCGATCGCAGAAGAATCTGTCATATTTTTTTAACGCAAAGTCGCGGAGACGCAAAGGAAAGATGTTTGAACGTGGCTCGAACGAAACTATTTTATCCACGGAGCAATCACCTAATTTCTTTTTTGCGCCTTTGCTCCTTTGCTCCTTAGCGACTTTGCGTTGAAATTCTTAATCAGAATAATAGCCCTTTCGCATACAAAGCCAAAATATCCATTGTGAATGCGACCGTGCAGTGGAGAGCGAGGCCGAGCCAGATCGTTCCGTTTTTGTAGCTGAGCCAGCCGAGGAAAATTCCCGCGAAAATGGCGGCGAAGGTCTCGGGCATCGGCTTTTGAAAATGGATCATGCAGTAGGGCACCATCATCACAAATATCGAATAAAAACCAAGCGAAGGCTTGAGGCTTTGGACAAGGAATCCGCGAAAGAAAAATTCGAGGCCGAAGAACTGAAAGAAATAAATGAGTTCCCAGATAAGAAGCGACGAACTGAAGTACGGATCGCCGTTGTAAACTTTTAGAAACGGATATTTGTCGCCGAAACTCGCTGTCAGAGAAAGCAGATAAATGATCGGCAACATCACCGCCATACAAAAGACAAGCAGTTTGAAGAATCCTTTCTCGATCGACAAAGCGAGTCCGATCTCCCTCAGTTTTCTTTTCTGAACGAATCTGACGAACAATGCCGGAATGACAAAGTAAAATGTCACCGAGACGAAAACCCACCAGATCAGGCTGTAAAGATTGTTGTTCGTCGCCTCAACGGCTTCGATCCCGATACTCGCGAGTTGAGTATTAGCGAGTATCGCGGCGAGATAAGCAGGATCCTTAAAATAGGAAATACATGTCAGGCCGATCGCCGCGTAAACGAGTGCGAAAACTGCACGCCGATCCAGGCCGGAGATGTCATTTCGGATCTGCGTTAGTAGCTCAAGCATGAAAATTCGGAGTTCCCCTCACATCACCTTTCAGTCGAAAAAAGGTCTTATTCAGTGGGTAGTGATTAGTGAGAAGTGAATAGTTTATTGACGATATTACTTTGCTAAGACTTGCAGGCTCCTTCGAAGCAGTTTTTGCACGGTCGCGTCGGTGACCTCTTTCGCGGCGATCTGCAGAGCTTTTTCAGCGGCGTTTCTTTGATAGCCGAGATTTACGAGAGCGGAAAGAGCGTCTTCGAAAACGTCGTCAACGGGCACCGAACCTGTTGTTGCGGCATCGAGTGCCGATGTTCCCTCGACCAGTACGTCACCGACCTTATCTCGCAGTTCGATGACCATTCGCTCGGCAGTTTTGCGCCCGACACCGGGAATTGTCGAAAGTTTGGCGATGTCATCGGTACGGAGGGCGAGTATTAGTTCGTCGGCACTCATGCCGGACAACATTCCAATGCCGGATTTTGCTCCGATGCCTTGAACAGAGATAAGGCGCAGATAAAGTTCGCGTTCGCGGTTCGTTTTGAAACCGAATAGCTGGATCGCGTCCTCGCGGACGTGTGTATATATACGAAGCTGGACGTCGGACCCGACATCGCCGAGTTCGTAGAACGTCGACAGCGGAATCGACACTTCGTAACCGACACCGCCGACATCGACGATGGCGGTATTTGCTTGCTTTTCGAGAAGTTTACCTGATAGATAGGCGATCATTGTTTCACGGTTGAAACGACGATTGTAGAGGAATTTCGCAAATAGGGCAACGGCGGCCGGCGATTCGGTCATCAATTATGAGATGACGCTTGCGCCGAGTTTCACAATTTGTTGTGATAGTAGATGTAACATGAAAGCTGAGAAAATATCGGAACTGACAACCAACCGCCTGAGCGTGTATTTGCGGTGCCTCAACGAATTGGCGGCGGCGGGCGAAGTGTCAGTTTCGTCGGAGAAGCTGGCGAGGCAATTTCATCTGAATTCGGCCCAGATACGAAAGGATCTCGCCAATTTCGGGGAATTTGGAGTGCGCGGTGTCGGATATCAGATCGAGACTCTCCGCGATCATTTGACCAAGATCTTGGGACTTGACCGCGAGCATCGCGTCTGCATTATCGGAGCGGGAAGGCTCGGGACTTCGCTGACAGATTATTACGGGTTTAAGCGGGCAAATTTTAAGGTAGTGGCTCTTTTCGATGTGGATAAGGGCAAGATAGGAAAAAAAGTTGGCGATCTGGAGATTCTTGACATAAAAAACTTTGCTGACGACGCGCGAAGTTATAATATAGATGTAGCGGTAATCGCTGTCCCGGCTCCATACGCCCAAGCGGCTCTCGAAACAGTGACCCAAGCCGGGATAAAGGCAGTTCTGAATTTCGCTCCGGTTCCGCTTAAAACGGATAGCGATATCAAGTTGAATTCGATAGATTTCACAATATCGCTAGAAAGTCTTTCATATTTTCTAACTCAGCCGTCAGCTGGCGGCTTGAATCCAAAATCGGGTAGCCGACGTAATCAAAAGTAGTAGTAAATTTTTCAAGAGGTGATCACGATGCGTTATACAGGTCTTATAAAAAGAATTTTACCATTTGCTCTAACATTCGCAGCCGGTCTTTTTATCGCCAGCTTTTTTGTGACGGTAGGAATGCCGAATCTCGGATCGAGACATCGAGAGAATCGGCGGAATGAGGTTCGCGAACTTAGGATCGAGACCGAACAGCTTCGTAGGGAAAAATGCAATCTTCGACGAGAAATTGAAGAGATGAAGGGGAATTCGTCGAACTGGGACCGATTGGTTGAGGTTCATGGCGATCTCGAACTTCCGGTTCCGCCACCACCGCCGGTCGCTCCGCGTCGGCATCGTTAATTTAACAGAATAATAAGGGCCACAGGTTAACGTCACGCGGGTGATATGTTAATCTGTGGTTTCCTATTTGTATGGACGAATCTGAGGCAAGAAAGCTGATCGTTGAGGTCGGTAAATTACTTTACGAGCGGAGCTACGTCGTCGCGTTTGACGGCAACGTGAGTATTCGGCTTGATGAGAACACTGTTCTCGCGACGCCAACTATGACGTCGAAGGGCCGCATGACCGAGGAATGTCTGGCGCTCACCGACCTCGACGGGAAGCCGTTGTCGGAGAAGAGGGCTTCGTCGGAGCTTGCGATGCACCTTCTTATTTACAAGATGCGTCCCGACATTCACGCCGTTTGCCACGCTCACCCGGCGCACGGGACGGCATTTGCAGTTGCGGGATTAGCGATCGACAAGCCGATACTTTCTGAGGTCGTTTTGACGCTCGGATGTGTTCCTCTGACGGCTTATGGTACGCCTTCGACGGATGAGTTAACGGAAGCGATGAAGCCTTACGTTCCGCATCACAACGCTCTTTTGATGGCGAATCACGGTGCTGTTGCCTACGGAGAGCATCTCTGGCAGGCATTCGACCGACTCGAAACGCTCGAGCACACGGCGAAGATCGCGATCCTCGCGAAGGCTCTCGGCGGTGCAAACGACCTTCCGGACGGAGCCGTCGAAAAGTTGATCGAGATCCGGGAAAAGGCCGGCTTTCTGGGGAAAAACGCACGCTGTCAGGCTTGCGGTTACTTGCATGAGTCTGGTATCGTCTGCGATCTCGACGTCAGCTATCCAGCGAAACACGTTTCGAACGGTGATTCGAACGGTGATAAGATCTCGCTCAGCCGCGAAGAGTTGATCGAGCTTTTGAGCAAGGCCGCCAACTTGGGTTAAACTTACTTAAATTTTGTAATTTCTATTACATTTCAGGAGCAAAACGAAATGCAAGAAGCATTAGGAATGGTTGAAACTAAAGGGCTTGTGGCGATGATCGAGGCGTCTGACGCGATGGTTAAAGCTGCGAATGTCCAACTTGTCGGTTACGAAAAGATCGGTGCCGGTTTTGTGACCGCGATCGTCCGTGGTGACGTTGCCGCTGTCAAAGCCGCGACGGACGCCGGAGCGGCCGCCGCTCGCCGCGTTGGCGAACTCGTCAGCGTTCACGTCATTCCGCGTCCACACTCAAGTGTCGACGAGGCTTTGCCGATAGTTAAGAAGTAGTGAATTGTGAATGGTAAATCGTAAATAGGAAGAATTTTCTTCTCGATTCACAATTCGCAGTTCACGATTCACGATTTACTGAAAAATGATCATCGCCCGCATACTAGGCACCGTTGTGTCCACGCAGAAAGACGAACGTCTGATCGGCAAAAAACTGCTTATCGTAAAGCCCGTCAACCTTGACGGCTCCGATCAGAGCGGTTATGTCGTCGCGGTCGACACGGTCGGTGCCGGGTTTCACGAGAAAGTTCTGGTTGTCAGCGGTTCGTCCGCGAGATTGGCCGACGGCAACAAAGATTGCCCGGTCGATGCCGCGATCATCGGCGTGATCGACGAGATAGATTTCACAAACTAACAATGCAGATCGCCCGCGTTATTGGAACGGTTGTCGCCAGCGTTAAGAACGAAGCTCTCGACGGGCGCAAAATGTTGATCGTTCAGACGCTCGATGCCGATCTCAAATCAAAAGGCAGCCCGATGGTCGCCCTCGACGCGGTCGGTGCCGGTGAGGGCGAACTTGTCTTTTGGTGTCGAGGAAAAGAGGCTTCGTTCCCATTCAAACGCGACGAGACGCCGACGGATTGCACGATCGTCGGGATAATCGATTCCGATTCGCACGTTTTTCAAGGGTGAATCGAAAATCGATTCACGACGCACTATGCTTCTTGCCAGAGTTATCGGTAATGTCGTTGCGACGCAGAAGAATCAGCGTTATGAAGGGACGCGTGCAATGCTTTGCCGACAGGTGACGCCTGAGGGCGTGGACATGGATTACACGTGTATCGCGCTCGATTCGGTAGGTTCGGGCGAGGGCGACACGGTCATAATTCTGCAGGAAGGCTGGGGAGCATCGACCGCGGCCACCGGGAAAGCGGGGGCGGCGATCGACTCGGCGATCGTTGGGATTGTGGACGCGATTGATCTATTGAAGAGTTGAGTGGGTTCATCTAGTGGATAATTTTGGTGACGTTACGTCAGTTTTTACTATCCACTTAAGACTAACAATTATCCACTGAAAAAATTGGAACGAGCCAATTCGTCCCCAGCATTATTCTTTTCAGTGAATAGCGGGAAGTGACGAGTGGAAAGTGTTTATTCGATAAAGGGTAAATAAATTGGATGAGCAAAAGCATTGTTCTGGACAAGTCGATAAAGTTTGCCCTTAGGATCGTTGCTGTTTATAAACATCTGACCAGTGAGAGGAAAGAGTACATTCTTTCCAAACAGGTTTTATTGTCTGCATCGTTTACTGCGAAGCATGTGAAAGCCGCTCTTCATTCTCAGGGAAAATTCTCGAGCGAAATGTTTACGGCACTGCAGAAGGCACTCGAAACCGAGCTTTGGTTATTGCTCCTTAAAGAAGGCGGGTGGTTGACCGAGCCTGAGTATGTTTCGCTTAACGACGACTGCGTCGAACTTATAAAATTGACTTCTTCGATCTCGAGAACGAGCAGAGACCGCGATGATAATTCCACAACAAAATGATATTGCCGCCTTGTTTGCGGCGATCGAGAAGATCGGCAGTCGCCTCGACAAACTTGAAAGTAGCGTCGAAAACAACCAGTTCTTAAATGTCAGATCTGACCTTTCAAATATTCAAATACCTCATCCAAGTCTAGACAAACTAAACATCGCTGAGGCGATCGCGGATAGTATTTTTGGGCATTACAAAGAAGAAAAGGCTTGCCAGTTTGAGCCTGACAAGCCTTGTGATCATTGCTCGATGTGCAATTCCCGCGGATTTTAGCTTATTTATTCGCTGGTGCGGGAGCAGCCGGAGCAGGTGCCTGAGTCTTTCTCAGTGAGTTTGCATCGCCCACCTTCGGAGCAGTTTTAGCTCCCTCGTCTGCCTTGAAGAAAGGCTCCTCTTTGAACCCAAGCAAACTAGCCGTCAAAACAGCCGGGAACGAATTCCGAGTGGTGTTATACGCATTTACGGCGTCAGAATAATCCTGACGTGAAACGTTGATCCGGTTTTCGGTACTCGATAATTCGTCCTGAACCTTGAGGAAAGATTCGTTGGACCGAAGCGTCGGGTAGCTTTCAGTCAAACTCAAAAGCCGGCCGATCGTTCCGCCGAAGCTGTTATTTGCTTCGATGACGGCTTGTTTTTGCTCCGGCGATTTATCGCCACCCGGCGAAGCCGGGGCAGCGCTAGTTGCGTTTAGCAGACGCGAACGGGCATCGGCGACCTGGCCGAAGATCTCCTGTTCGTTGACAGCGGTCATTTTTGCGACTTCGACAAGATTCGGAATCAGGTCCGCACGACGCTGCAGCGAACTCTCGACATTCGACCATTTCGCCTTTACGGTCTGTTGTTTGGCGGTCAGGTCATTGTAGCTACAACCGCTCAGACCGAATGCGGCAAATATGACAATTGATAATAAAATTGCTCTTTTCATGTGTGTTCTCCTAATAATGAAAAACCAAAACTAACCCCTATTCTTCCCGATCGCATCGACCGAGTCGATTACTTTTTCGATCTGCTCCATGTACTCGCTGAACAGTTTGTTCGCGGACGCTTCGTCTAACTTCGCGGTGGCTTTATTCTCACGGATATCGAATATTTTTTCAAATGGCGTCCCGTCGATATTGAGATGTTTCGCTGCGAGGGCAACGATCTCGTGCTTGGTCGCCGGCGGCGTCAGGCCGTGAATGATCAGCACGGCACGGAATAAAGCCGAGAAACTTGAAAGGCTTTCCGCCATCAAACCTTTCAAACCGTCAACGGACACGGACGCCGGAATGTACTGCCGGCGAAGCTGCAGCAGTTTGCTACGCAGTTCATATTCAGCCTGATGGCGAAGAAACTGGTCCGAAATCTTTAGCCCCGCGAGCACGTCTGTGCCGTGCAGAACCTTATGAGCGATGCTCATCTGATGAAACTCGATCGGGAAGACATCGGCCGCATTCTGAAGCTCCGAAACGGTGAAATAAACCGGCACCGGATGGCCCATCCGAACCCATTCGCGAATGCTGGCGTGAGCATTGCGAAGGTCCTGCGTTCCGATCTTGTCTAACGCGATCAAGATGTTGTAATCAGACTTCTTCGCGATGAAATCCCCCGCGGCCGCCGATCCATAAAGGATCACGGACGCAAGATTTTCACCGTGCGTGGACCTGAGGTCATCAATAAATGCTCGAAATTCATTCAACATCGTTACCAATCTCCTCCTGCGCCGCCTCCGCCGAAATCACCGCCTCCGCCAAAACCGCCCCAGTCACTGCCGCCGGATGAGCCGCCCCAGTCCGTTGAGGAACCGCTTGAACTGCCACCCGAGCTTAAGATACCGCCGATTATCCACGGCAGGGCTCCGCCGCCGCCGCCGAATCCACCGCCGCCCCAGCGATCTTTATCTCCTTTAGTCGGACCGCCTTTTGATCTCGAAAATATCATCAGCAATATAACCAAAATAATGATGGCACAACAAAAAAGTGAGGTAAAACTTACGCCGGAGGAACCGCCGCGTTCGGGAACCGTTATGG
>JBBRUA010000152.1:0-7626 GCA_038248245.1 Pyrinomonadales bacterium
TCGACATTTGTCTCGGTCTGGCTACCGAAGATCTAGCAGGTGCGGACGTTTATAAAAGCCTGGCATCGAGGTGATGCCTTATTCGCGTCTAATTTAAGAGAATGATCCCGAATTGCGGAAATTACGCAAAAGGACGTGGCAGTTACGTCTCATATTCGGGAGGTTCGCTAGATAAATGGGAAACACAGAAAATATACACATAACAGATGACAGTTTTAGAGAATTACTCGGCCGCTATCTCAATCTTTCGACGCTCAATAACCCAAGAAGCGAACATCTCGATCAGGACACACTTAGCTCTTTTGCCGAGGGAAATCTGAGCCGTCGAGCATCAACGCCTGTAGTCTCACATTTGGCCGATTGTTCGTTTTGCCGGAATATAACTTCGGAACTCGTAATGCTCGATCTGGCATTGGAAGGACCGGCAACAGAAGTCGCGGCTGTTGAACAGTCTCCGTCTAAAGTATCACAGGTTTTGAGCGGCTTTTTAGCCAGGATCTTCGGCTCGGCTGACTCGACAGTTTTTGCCCATCAAGAACCGGAGAAAGATGAAGAAGATGAGGACGAAGAAAAGGTAAATAGAGAAACGGGCGAAAACAAATAAATTTTCTCCTCGACGATATTGACGATATAATCGCGGCCGCCGGACAGTCTCTCAGACATCCGGCGGTCGCTTTCTTTTTGCATCCAAGAGTGTCGGAAAAACGAAATATAGATTTTGTATGACTTTAGGTTTATAATTAGTTTATAGGTAATACAATGCTAGAGAATATTGGTCGAGTGGAAAGCGGTACCGAATGTCCTTGGCCGAGTCGTGTCGTGACGGTGGAGCGGGTAGCTTCGGCAAAGCTGCCGACCGAGATCGGCGAATTTCGTATCGCAGGATACAGATCTCTTATCAGCGAAGAGGAATTTGTTGTTTTGTTCAAAGGAGAGATGAATGCAGAGATTCCTACGCTCGTGCGCATTCACTCGCAATGCCTGACCGGCGATGTCTTTGGTTCGATCAAATGTGATTGCGGCCCACAACTTCGAACCGCGATGGCGATGATCGAGGCCGAGGGTCGGGGTGCGATCGTCTATCAACAGCAGGAAGGCCGGGGCATCGGGATCATCAACAAGATCCGCGCGTACGCCCTCCAGGACGAAGGCTCGGATACCGTCGAGGCGAATGAGCAACTTGGTTTTGCCGTAGACAGCCGAGATTATCAGCAGTGCGCCGAAATACTCTTCGATCTCGGGCTCTGCAAGGTCAGGGTTATTTCCAACAACCCTGACAAACTGAACGCCCTCGAGGCTGCTGGACTCACTGTGGTCGAAAGAATTCCTATCGAAGTCAAATCCGAACCTGCCGCAGCCCACTACATGCGAACCAAACGGGAAAAAATGGGTCATTTGTTCAGCTTCGATGAAAAAATCCAAAATCGTGAATAAATAACGATATATTGGAAGAAATCGCCCGATTTCTGATGAGGTTTTGCTTCCATTTTTCTTTGCAAGTCACATTTCTACAACAATTACGTCGATTTTTGCCACACTGCTCCCAGTGGCTCTAGAATTGCTTACAATAAGGTGTATATTTTAGCGGACGTTTAAATTGACCTATGTTTCGTTTAAACCACCCGCATTTAGTATAGAGTCCCCAATTATTTTCAGGAGATAACAATGAACAAAAACTTCAAATTTATGACCGTGGCCCTGTCATTTGTTCTTGCCTTTACGGCATTTGCATTTGGACAGAAGACTACGGGTAATATTGAAGGAACCGTTACTGATCCGAATGGTGCTGTCGTAGCCGGCGCCACCGTGACGATCAAGGCATCGGGGTCAACGTCTGGTTTTTCAGCCGTTGCAACCACGAATGATAGCGGTTTCTTTCAATTTGCGCAGGTCTCGCCGGGTACATACACCATGACCTCGACGGCGCCAAGCTTTAAACAATCAATCCAGGAAGTTCAGGTGTCGGTCGACAAAACGACGAACGTCACCCCGAAACTCGAGATTGGTGTTGGTAATGTTACGATCGACGTCACCTCTGAGTCGGCTATCAGTATCGATCTTGGAAACACCAAGGTTGACACAACCATCACGAAACGCATTATCGAAGACCTTCCTGCAGGCGTTACCTTTGCTTCGTTGTTGAAGATCGCTCCGAATGTCCGTCCGGAACTCGGTGGATTTCAGATCGACGGTGCCAGCGGATCGGAAAACGTGTTCATCATCGATGGACAGGAAGTTACCAATTTCCGTACGGGTTCGCTCGACGGCAATTTTAACATCCCTTTCGAATTGGTTCAGGAAGTACAGATCAAATCGACCGGTTACGAAGCCGAATACGGCGGAGCAACGGGTGGTATCGTTAACGTTGTCACCTCAGGCGGCAACGACAAATGGCGCGGTTCGTTTGGAACATCGTTTAGAATAGCGAAGTTCCAGGGTGAGCCAAACTCCATATTGACCTCGTTTAACACGGGCGTCGCCGGTGTCAGCACCGCGAATCTTCCGGGAAATACTGCGTATTTCCAGCCGAGGAAGACAGGTGGAACTGATTTTTACCCGATCGCCTCTTTTAGTGGCCCGATCGTCAAAGGTAAACTTTGGTTTTCAGCGTCCTATGCTCCTCAGTTCACGTCGGCGACACGCGACATCACCTACTTTGGCTCCAGCGACCAGTTTAGCAGCGCTGCAAATCCTGCGGCACGCATTCCTAATTCGAATGGAACCATCAGCTATCTGTCAAATGTGCGTCAGGAAAACATGTTTGTCCGATTGGATGCCCAACCGTTCAAGCGACTTCGCTTATTCGGAACCTTTCTTTACAATCCGACGATCCAAGACGGCTTGGTGCCAGCATCCACAGAAGGCCTCGGCGGTGCTCCGCAGAGTGTAAACTTCGGTGGAACCAGAGGCGTTTTGTCGGGATCGGAGTTACTCGCACAGCAGGGTGGACGTCAGAACGCAAATGCGTTCAACTCAGGTGCGACCTATAACCCGACCAACTGGTTGATCCTCAATTTCCGCTACGGCCGAAGCTTTTTGAACGAAAAGCTTAATTCTTACGGATTGGCTCGTGTGACGCGAGTTCTCTGTAGTCAGGTTTCGGGACCGGCAAATGCCGCTCTGACGGGATGTAATCAGGGCTTCCAGAATGTATCAAGTAACTCGCAGGTCAATTTCGACGTTTCGACGAGAAAAACATTCGACGCTGATGCTTCATTGCTCTTTAACGGTTTCGGAAGCCATAACCTCAAGTTTGGTTATCAGCTGAATAGTCTCTTTAACACTGTAGATAGAGGTTACACCAACCTCGGCCTTATCCAGCTTTTCTACGGACGTCTGGTCAATGGACTTGACGGTGGTGCAACCCCGTCAGGACCTTTATGTCCGGCAGCACCTGCTCCGCCGACTCCCGGCTGTGTCCTTGGTTCAGGTCTTATGACCCGATTCGGAACAGTTGGTGAAGCAAGCAGCGACAATCATGCCCTGTTTGTTCAGGATAGTTGGAAGGTAAACAGCCGCTTGACGCTGAACCTCGGCGTCCGAATTGAGAATGAAACTGTCCCTAGTTTTGGTCCGGCGGCTACTTCGCAGGCGATCAAATTTGGCTGGGGCGACAAGATCTCACCTCGTATCGGTGGTGCATTTGACCTGACCGGCGACGGCAAGACCAAATTGCTTGCTAACTATGGCTGGTTTTATGACCGCTTTAAGTATGAATTGCCCCGCGGTTCGTTTGGCGGCGACTTCTTCCGTCGTGATTTCTTTGAACTCACACCGGCTCGCGGCTATAACTACTTGGGCTACACCTTTGCCAATATTCTCGGCAATCAACCGGATATTCTCGGTGGACAGTGCCCCATCGTTGGCGGTACCGGCTACTCGATATGTCAGCGTGATTTTCGAATTGCGACAAACATAACGGGTGCCGATATTTTCGATACGGGTGGGATCGATCCGAATATTAAGGCTGCTCGTCAGAGTGAGTATACGTTCGGCATCGAGCGTCAGCTCGGCCAGAACTTTGTTCTCGCCGGTCGTTACACGCACAAAAATGTTGATCGTGCTATTGAGGACGTCGGTGTTTTCAATGATCAGGGCTCTGAAGCTTACATCATTGGTAATCCCGGCATCGGCCTGGTTTGTGAAATATCGACCCTAGGTGGATATCCATGTACCAAAGCTGAACGTAAGTATGACGCTTTCGAAGTTCGTTTGGACAAGCGTGCAACCAACTACTTCTTCAACGCTAACTATACCTGGAGCCGTCTATTCGGTAACTACTCAGGTTTGGCTAGTACTGACGAAGGCGGACGTAACAGCCCGAACGTAAACCGTTATTTCGATCTGCCGCCCCTTGGCTTTACGGCTGATGGCGACCCGGATAACGGCCTTCTGGCAACCGATCGTACGCATGTCTTTAAGGCATACGGTGGCTACACTTTTGACTGGAAAGGCAATGGTGTAAACCGCACAGGTGTCAACGCGTTCACGACGTTCCAGTCGGGAACGCCATTGACCACGGTCTACAACTTGTACAGCTTGGGAACAACCGTTCTTAACGGACGAGGCGATCTCGGCCGAACTGAAATGTTCACCGAATCCGACCTCGGCATCAACCATCGTTACAAATTCGGACGCGATAATCGCTTCACTATTGAAGGCTTTGTCGACATTCGCAATGTGTTTAACGAAAGGAATGTACTTGGTGTGCAGAACAACATCAGTAACCAGAACTTTGCAGGGTCCACTGCTGTTACTGGTGGTGTCGCTAGTGCATCAAACCCGAATGCTGGAAATCCAAGTTCAGCCTTGGTCTTGGGCGGTTGTGCTGCTTGCACTGGTGAATTGCAAGCGTTTCAGGTGCTTTTTAATGGGGCTGGTCTTCGTACCGCTATCTTGAACTATATTAACAACAACAATGTAGGCACAACGATTACCCCATTCGGCCAACCCGCGGGTTCGCTCGTTCAAACTCCGCAGGCCAATAGAACGCTGAACTCTTATGGTCAGCCAAATTCATTCCAGGGTGGACGTGATGTCCGCTTCGGATTCCGTTTCTTCTTCTAAATTTTAGTTGAAGATATACTTTGGGCCTGTCCGGCAACGGACAGGCCCTTTTTCTTTGTGCGGTCGGTCCGCCTTTCGGCATTTTACACGTTCGTTGATACGCCTTGTACCACAATTTCAATTGGTCTTCGAGGAGCTAGTCATTTACTATCATTCTTTCGATAATAAGAGTTTTTACTCCAGTATCCAGGATAACGACAGCCGGTTAAATCGACACGCTTATACGATAGTTTTTGCTTTGTTCATTTTTTATTGAAGGCACGGGAATTTTCCGATTAAAGAACTTCTTGTCTATGGTTTGAATGACCAGTAGAACCATGAAAACCAACTGCCTGACCCTGAATCGGCGAAACTGAGCGACTCCACTGAACGATCCAGATTTTTCCGCATTTGAAATGTACTAAGAATTCACTAACGCCGCTAATAATCTCAACCCTTGAGTTTTGGCAAACTAGTCAATGTAAAAGGCCGCCCTTTCGGACGGCCTCGATCACATAACGCTTTATTTTGAATTAGCTGCCTGGCTTCGCCTTGCCCCGAAAGTCAGCGATCAGCTTCCTCACCTTTTGTTCCTCCGCAACGTCGCCTGCCTTTAACTTGATATAGACCTCGAGTTCGGCCGCCGCCTCGTTATACTTCTTCATATCTTTGCCGAAAAGCAGGGCGAGTTCCCAATGAATATCCGGGACCTTGTTCGCTGATAGTTTTTTTGCGAGTAGATAGTGCTTTTCAGCTTCTGGGAAATTACCGTCGCGGCGCTCTATTTTTCCCATAAGCATAAGTACCTGCAACGATGCGGGGGCCATTGTCAGAGCTTCCTTGGTCGCGGTTCTTGCTGCTTTATTGTACTTGTCTCCGAGGTTATAGAGGTCGTAACCGAGGTAGTAAAACGATGTTGCGCTCTTTGGATTTATCTCTACGGCTTGAATAAACACGCCGGCTGATTCGAGATATTGCTTTCTTATAAATAACTCGACCCCGAAACGGTGGAGAGCATTATAATAGGTAGGAAACAGCTCAATTGCTTTCTTTAGTCCCTGAAATCCCTCTACGTCCCGTTTGCCTGAAAGATCCTTAAGGGCCAGATCGTACAACATTTTTGCGTCTTTCGGCACATCCTGTGCAAAAACAACGCCCAATTCAGACTCCTTAAGGCTACCTTTTTTAGGTGCGAGGTAAAAGTCTTGGACAACGGTCGAAACACCCTCCGTCCCGCGAACTGTCATGGTCTGAATTTCGAACGGGATATCCTGATCTGCCAGATCATAACGAAACGCAAAGGCACGAACGGTAAACCGTCCGTCACTAAGGCCATTGAAGTAATATCGACCGGACCCGTCGGTCTTGGTTCTCTGGAGCGACTGATAGTTATCATTTAGCAATTCGATATCGATGTCGGGCAGGGCGTTACGCTGTTTATCGTATACGGTTCCCTGCAGACTACTGGCAGCAAAAGAGACTGTCGAAGCAAATGCGGTGCCAGCAGACAGAACTGTAAGAACTGAAATCGTCAGTAATCGTTGGTATAATGGTTTCACTGCAACCTCCAATGTAAAAAAAAGATTAAAACGAAGCCTAGATTATATCACCAACGCATCTTGAAGTGTAGTTTTTACCGCATCCTGTTAAAATTTGAAGTTAGCCCGAAAATCGGTAAACAATGAGCAAACACGGACGAGAAAGGATCTATCGGGATTCGGTTCACAATATTATTCGGGTTGGGAACGGAACCGCTGGGGATCGGCTGATTCTGGGGTTGATTGACACGCCTGAGGTGCAAAGGCTTCGGCGGGTGCGTCAGTTGGGGCTGGCTTATTTTGCGTATCAGTCGGCGGAACATTCAAGGTTTACGCATTCGCTCGGAGCTCTGCATTTGGCGACGCGGACACTGGATCGGCTGCGGGTTAAATATGAGATAAATGACGAAGAATATCTGGCCGTTCGAGTGGCGGCTCTCGTTCATGATATTGGTCACGGCCCGTTTTCGCATGTGATCGAATCGATCCTTGGATTTCATCACGAGCAGTTCTCGATCGATACCGTTTTGAGTCAGGAAACATCGCTTGGAAGAATGCTCAACGAACATTCGCCGAAACTCGCGAGTGACGTCGCTGGAATAATTAGGGGAGACTTCAAACCGCGTGCTCTTGCACAATTGATCTCTTCGCAACTGGATGTCGACCGGATGGATTACCTTCTCCGAGACAGCCTGATGACCGGTGCAAAGTATGGAATTTATGATCTCGAATGGATAATCAAATCGATCGAGATCGATCAGGAAAACGATCATCTATACATTTCGGCACCCGGAATTTACGCTGTCGAAGATTACCTGCAGGCTCGATATTACATGTTCCGGCAGGTGTATTTTCACCGGACACTTCGCTCCGCCGAGGCGGTTTTAAAAGTGCTGTTGCGGCGGGCACTGGAGCTATATAAAAATGGCGGAGACGTTTGGTTTCGTCCGGACACGCCGTTCGAAAGTGTGCTTCGCGGCGATCAACTGACGCTTTCGGAACACCTCGCTCTCGATGATTCCGATGTCCTTTTTTACATAAA
>JBBRUA010000153.1:0-7592 GCA_038248245.1 Pyrinomonadales bacterium
ACTTATCCGAATCATCGTCTGATCGTCTCGACAACCACAAAAACCGGTCAAAAGCTCGCTAAAGAACTGTTTAGCGACACAGCCGAGGCCGTATTCTACTTCCCTTTCGACTGGCGATTCAGTGTCAGGCGGGCACTTCGACGTTTCGCTCCGTCGGTAATTTTGCTGATGGAGACGGAGATCTGGTTCAATTTTATTCGCGAGGCCAACCACGCGAATGCCCGCGTTTGCATCGTCAACGGCCGTCTCTCCGAGCGTTCGTATAGACGCTATTCGTATTTTTCCCATTCGATGAAACGCGTATTCGCCTACATCGACCTCGCACTAATGCAGGGCAACCCCGATGCGAAACGGATCATGGCGCTCGGCATGCGTGCCAGCAAAGTACGGGTCAGCGGCAACCTGAAGTTCGACCATAACGTCGATGCCGCCGAAAGTTCATTGACGGAAGAACTTCGCGAGCGCTTCGGTGTCTCCGTCGAAGCACCGCTGATAATTTCCGCCAGCACGCATTCGCCGGAAGAAAAATGGATACTCGAGTCGTTCAAAGATATCTGGAAGTCGGGCGGCGAACGGCTCCCAAGATTGATGATCGTGCCGCGTCATCCCGAGCGATTCGCTGAGGTTGCTGAGATTGTCAAAAAGACCGGCTTCACGTGGGTCCGGAGATCCGAGAGTGAATCCGCCAGAGATAAAACTGCCGAAATAATACTGCTCGACAGTATCGGAGAACTCCGTGCAGCTTATCCGCTCGCCGAGATCGTCTTCGTCGGCGGCAGTCTGATCCCGCACGGAGGGCAAAGCATTTTCGAGCCGTCCGCCGCAGGAAAAGCCGTCATCACCGGTGCTAACACGGCAAACTTCGTCGAGGCGGTCAAAGAATTCTTGGGTAAGGAAGCTCTGATCCAACTTGGAAAGACCGATAACAACACGGTTGTCTCGGTTCTAACCGAGGCATTTCGCGATCTACTTAAAAACACCGAACGCCGCCGAACACTAGGCACAAATGCTCTTGCCGTAATGAACAACAATCGCGGAGCCGTAGGTCGTACGATCGAATACCTCGCCCCGATGCTGAACGAAGCCAGACATCAATGATCTTCGTCTTTTACTTTTTCGCTGCCATCCTCATCTGGCTCAGTTACCGGTCACTGGTCGGCGGGATCGAATACCTGCGATTTTTCCGCCAAGAGCTCGCAAAACCTCGCTCAGACTTCACACCATTCGTCAGCATAATCGCCCCGTGCCGCGGTGTAGACGACGGAATGCACGAAAATCTACAGGCCATATTCGACCAAGACTATCCGGAATACGAGATCATTTTCGTCGTGGACGACGAGAACGACGATGCGTATTCCGTGATCGAACAATTGATCAGCAGCAGATCCACGAACGCACGGAGTGAAAAGATTAGATCAAAAGCCGTCTTTGCAAAATTGATCGTCGCCTCGAAAGCGACAATTTCAGGCCAAAAGGTGGAGAACCTGCGCGAAGCGCTCCTCCATGCGGACGACCGATCGCAGGCGTTTGTATTTGTCGATTCCGATGCTCGGGCGTCGAGCGACTGGCTACGGAGTCTGGTTGCCCCGCTTGAGAACGAAGACGTAGGGGCGTCGACCGGTTACCGTTGGTTTTTACCTAAAAGGCAGACCTTTGCGTCTGAATTGAATTCTGCCTGGAACGCTTCGGTCGCGTCCGCTCTCGGAGCGAATACGGCATCGAATTTTTGCTGGGGCGGAGCGATGTCTATCCGGCGCGCTGTGTTTGAGCGGCTCGACATTCGCGGGAAATGGCGGGGCACCGTGTCAGATGATTTTGCCGTGACGCGAGCAATGAATGAGTCTCAATTGCCGATCGTGTTCGTGCCGCAGGCAATATGCGTTTCTGCGGAAAACTGCACACTCACGGAAATGCTTGAGTTTACTACGCGACAGATGAAGATCACGCGCGTTTACGCTCCAAAACTGTGGATCTTGTCGTTCATTGGCTCTGCCCTTTTTAATTTTGTGATGATCACGGCTGTGATGATCGTGATATTTGGCGGAAAGAATGTTTTGCCCGTCGGTGCCGCCGTCATAACGCTGATCTCTGTTTTGGCGTTCAGCATCGGTAAAGCGTATTTAAGGCTAAAGGCGATGCGAATTGCTCTCCCGCATCTCGATGGTCAACTTAGGAAACAGACCTTTTATCAGGCGACGCTATTTCTATTTGCGCAGCCTGTCTTTTTATTCAACTGTATCGCAGCCGCATTCTCGCGTCGGCTCACCTGGCGGGGCACGACCTACGAATTGAAATCGCCAAACGAAACTGTCATTATTAGCGGCAGATAACACGGAGAAAGTAATGGCAAACAGCCTTTTTGGTAGCGATGACGAAGACAAACCGGATGCGTGGAGCGACGAAAAGCCTGTCGCGCAGGAAACAGTCGTGCAAATTCCTTTCACTCCGGAAACAACGGAAGAAAATGTCCGCCGCGGCGGCCTCGCGTGGTCGGCGGGAATCGCATTTTTCGCGTCAGTCGCATTTTCACTCTTTCTGGGCTGGATCGCGGACACGGTGTTGGGAACGAAACCGTGGGGATTAGTCGTCGGCATATTGCTCGGATCGACGATCGGGTTTATTCAGTTTTTCCGTATTTCGTCGCAGATCTTCAAAACCGACAAGAAAGACCCCGCGATGCGTCCGCTATTATCCCGTGACGAAGACGAAAAATAACCACAGCTTTTGAACTTTTACTCATTTATTTGTAAAATCTAGGATTCGCAATGAGGGCTGACCAGCAACCGTTGACAACTGAAGATGCTTTGCCGCCGCAGATATCACATCGGCGGATACTGATTCTGATGACGATCCTCATTGTCGTTGGAACTATCGCCGGGACATTGTTTTCGGCGAACAGATTCGGACTTGGGGTTTTTGTTGGCGGCACTCTGGCATTTGCTAATTACTTTTGGCAGAAGAATTCGCTCAAAGGCATGTTCAGTCGGGCTGCCCTCGGTGAAAAAAGCGAATTCCCGGCGTTCAAGTTCTTGTTGCGGTACGTCGCCCTCGGGTTGGTAGTCGCGTTCTTTTATGTAACCGGTGCACTACCGATAATAGCATTAGTGCTCGGTCTCGCGGCATTTACGTTTGCGGTAGTAATTGAGGGAACGATAGGTATTTTTTCAGGCACGAATAAACAGGGATCTTAACATGTTCTTACTTGCAGAAGGCGGTCATCACGTACCACTGATCGTCGAATTCATCAATCACTATCTCGGCGAACCTGTTCACCGTTTTCAGGTCGCTTACACCGAGCCTTTGTGGAACAATTATGTGTTTTCACATTTTGGCACGACAGCTGCGAAGGCGTTTGGCGCTTACACGGTTGAGAACGCGATCCCGTGGTACACGATCATGTTTGTGATCGCTTGTATCATTACAGTGGTTCTGGTGAGTCTGCTGAAAGGCAAACTGTCGGAAGACGATCCGAAACCTGGCCAGCTGACACTCGAAGCGGGCGTTCTCGGCGTCAAGGGCATGATAACAGGTATTGTCGGAGAGCACGGTTTCAGGCATTTTCCGGTTGTCGCTACATTTGGCTTGCTTATTCTCGTTGCCAATTTGATGGGCCAGTTTCCGCTCTTCATGTCGCCGACCGCATCGGTTAACGTCACTTACGCTCTCGGCATATCGTCTTTCGTTTACTACAATTACGTAGGCATCGCCGATAACGGCCTGTGGGGCCACATCAAGCATTTCGCCGGGCCGAGACTGCCGCTTCTGATGATCCCGATCACAGGGTTGATCTTCCTGATTGAGGTAATAAGTAGCTCGATACGGCCGTTTACGCTAGGCGTTCGACTGTTTGCGAATATGTTCTCGGACGAGCAGGTTTTCTTGCAGATCACAAATCTTGCTCCGCCGTTCACGCAATTTTTACTGCCGCTCGCCCTGACATTGCTGGGCGTATTTGTTGCGTGCGTTCAGGCATTTGTATTTACCCTGCTTTCGCTGATCTACATTGGCGAGGTTTCGCATGCACCGCATGAACACGAAGATCATGTCGATCATGGCGATCATGCACCCGACGGCCATTCGGACGCAGCAGTCGCTCATGCGTAAAAAGTTTTGAGAAGGGCATATGCCGTCTCAATTGTAAGACCGTTGGATTTAACGTTTGAAAACTTGCTAGATAAAAATAGTCGACAGCCTTTTGGGGCTTAATGATAATGTGCCCGCACGCAACAGGAGCCTTGACTCTATAAGAGTTTAAAATCAAGCGCATACCGGAAGTGAGGCGAAATAATACCACGCAGCGAGTTTTCGACCGGACGATCCGAAAGTCTTTTGTTTAATAAAAAGGAGATAAAATGAAAAACTTAAAATATGTTTTGTTCGCCACAATTGCTTTAGTAATGTCGGCATTGCCTACATTCGCTCAAGCCGGGGCAGCCGCTGCTAATCAATTCTCGGTCGATTCGTCAAAGGCATTGGCCGCCGGACTCTGTTTCGGATTGGCTGCGGGACTGGCTGCTATCGCTCAGGGATTGGTTGGTTCGAAAGCTGCTGAAGGTGCCGCTCGCAACCCTGGCGCCGCCGGAACAGTCCAGACAATTATGATCATCGCGTTGGCTCTTATCGAGTCGCTCGTGCTGTTCGCTCTGCTTATCGTTTTCGTTGTTCTGCGTCCTTCGAGCTAAGAATCATTGAAACAATGGAAAAATATACGGATGAAGTTCGAGAGAACTTCATCCGTATTTTCTTTGCAGATGCTATATAATAGAGAGTTAGGGGCCTCAAGGCCAAAATATGTGCAACCTCGGCCACTCGAGAGCGTTCTAATATCAGATGATTAACGATTTTGTTGGAAAATTGATCGCGGATAAGTATAGGATCGAGAGCCTGATTCGCGAGAGTGACTCGGGCGACATATACTCGGGCCGGCACGATATTTCGGGAAATCTGCTGACTCTCCGAATATTGCCGCAGGCTTTTGCGGTCGATGTCCGATGGGCAAAACGTTTTCTGGATCAGGCAAGATCGGCTTCTGCTCTGCACCAGGAAAATATTCTCAACCTTACAGATTTCGGTACCGACTCGAAGGGAATCGTCTACGCCGTGTACGAACCGGTTTCTGGCACGACCCTCAAGAGTTTGCTGGCGAACGGTTCTGCTTTTGACCAAATTCGTGCAATCAGCATTGCAAAGCAAGTGGCCGCCGCAGCGGTCGCCGCTCACGCCAAGAGGGCCGTCCACGGAACGATCACACCGGATAATATTTTTGTTGAAGGCGATCCTGGAGAGGAAGTGGCAAAGGTCTTGGGATTCGGATCCGACAATTTATCGGTTCCACGTGATGCCGACCCGAGATACCTCGCTCCTGAGCAAATGACGAGTTTCCCCGTTGCTGATGAACGCAGTGATGTTTATTCGCTGGGAGTTATTCTTTATGAAATGCTTGCCGACGAGCTACCTTTTGATGGGCGAACCGTTTCCGAGGTTCTCGCCGATCAGGATAGCGAACCACCACCGCCGATGTCGGCTTTCAGACAAGATCTTCACCCACAGATCGAACCCATAATATTGAGCGCCGTTACCCGTGATGCTGAAAACAGGTATCAGCACATGTCCGACTTTGCTGAAGACCTTGAACGCGTTGCAGGAGAATTGGGCACTAAGCCTGTTGCTGCTGCGTCAGGCAACAATCTCTGGCAGACGGCATTTATCGTTTTGGCGGGTATCGTGCTGTTGGGCTCTGCCTTGATTTATTTCACGCTGGGCAAAAAGACGGACCCGACAATAGCGCTCGTGGGCGATGCGAACAGTATGCCTGTTCAGCCTATCAATCCGGCGACTGGGATTCAGGAAGAAACTCTGGCCAAGATGATCGGCGACTCAGATGCGTCACTGATGGACAATGCAAATGGAGCAATTCCGCCGGGAACGCTGCCGGGCGGTGACGGATACAATCCGTGGGCCAACGGCGGAATGGCTCCTGCGGGTGCTCCGCCACTGGGCAGTGCCCCGCCGATCGGTGCTCCGCCAATGACGTATACACAGCCCGGCGGACAGGTCGTAACGATCGACCCCAACAGCCCGAGCCAGTTCATGCCGAACGAGGGCGGAATAATTCTTGTCCCGATCCCAGCAAATAACGAACCGGCGGATAAGCCGGAAACGACCCCTAAAGCCCCGGTTGGAAATACAGCTCAACCTGTTGCGCAGCCGACACCTAAACAAATGGCGACCCCACTTCCAAAACCCGAAAAGCCTGCTGCCCAGCCAAAAGCGAAAGCCGGCGACAAGAAACCGGCAGCAGCAGCCGTTAAACCTAACGAGTAAGTCAATTACCTCGGAACTTCAACTGTTTTTATAATATCCGTGATCACGGCGTCGGTGGTGGCTCCGTCGAGTTCGGCCTCGGCTCTCAAGGCGAGCCGGTGCCGCAGAACGGGGAGAGCGACATCGCGTATGTCATCAGGCGTCGGGAAATCGCGTCCGCGGATCGCGGCAAGTGCCTTTGAGCAAAGCAGAAGGGCGACTGAGGCTCGCGGACTGGCTCCATAAAGGATCGAGGGATGATTTCGCGTCTTTCTCACAATATCGACGATATATTTTTGTACTCCCGGCTCCATTTTCATCGACCTGATCTCCATCCGGCAATGCTGTATCGACGCCGCATCCGACAGAGGCGTCAGGCGTATCTGGTCGATCAAACGCGAATTGAATCCGGCATCCCAACGAGCCACGATTTCCTGCTCTTCAGTTTCCTGCGGATAATCGATCAGTATCTTTAATAGAAACCGGTCGAGTTGAGCCTCGGGCAACGGGTAAGTGCCCTCATATTCGATCGGATTTTCAGTGGCTAGCACGGTAAAGATCGGCGACAACGGGTAGCGTTCGCCATCGATGGTTGTCTGGCGTTCCTCCATTGCCTCGAGCAAAGCGGCCTGAGTTTTTGGCGGCGTGCGGTTTATTTCGTCTGCCAACAGAATGTCGGTAAAGATCGGCCCTTGGCGAAGGCTAAACTCCGACGTCTGCATATTAAATACGTTCGTTCCCGTTATATCAGACGGCATCAGATCCGGCGTGAACTGGATACGCGAAAACCCGGCACCGATGATCTTGGCAATCGTCTTGATGATCAGAGTCTTTGCTGTTCCGGGCACACCTTCGATCAAAGCGTGTCCCTCGGCCAGGATCGCGACCAGTATCTGCTCGATGGCGTCGTCCTGTCCGACGATCGTCTTGGAAAGCTCGTTTCGAATGTGTGCAACAGTTGAGGGCGTGTAATTAAGCATTTTATTTGGTCGCGAAAAAAAGAACAGTACTTTATGCCATTTCGCGGTAATAATTCCTAGATAAAATCGTAGATAGTTTTCAAGGCTAATACAAAAACGGTCGTCAGAAAAATTCGCTTGAGCCAGACGTCGTTCAGCTTCGTCGCATAGTGAGCACCGAGATAGCCGCCAAGGAACATTGTGATCCCGAGGATGATTCCCAGCTTATAATCAACTAAACCTTGCCACATGAACACTGCGGTGGCAACGGCTGACGAGACGACATTTATCAACTTGGTGGAGGCTACGGCCTCGGAGAACTTCATCCCG
>JBBRUA010000154.1:0-7549 GCA_038248245.1 Pyrinomonadales bacterium
CCCGGAGGCTGTGCCTCCAATACTCGCGGCGTTCGGAGGCCGAGCCTCCTTGCTCTTTTGGCTGGCCGGACGGAAAGGCATAGCCATTTCCGCTCATCAGCGGGCGAAGCCCGAAAAATCTCCCTTTTTTTCGCTAAAGGCGACGAAAGTGGCTCGGCTTGGCTGACAAGCTGCCTAAATTCGCGGACAGTTTGCCCGACTTGAGTTCCGGTATGGTGAAGTGGGCCGACAATACGTTCAACTGCGGCGACAGTGTAATGAACTTGGCTGACAATATCATGAGGCCCGGCGACAGGACGCGCAGGTTGGCGGACAATACGCCCAACTCCGGTGACAGTATCATTAACCTGGCTGACAATATGCTTAGGTTGGGCGACAATATGATGAACTTGGATGACAATATGTCCATATTGTCGCTGAACGCGCACAGCTCCGGGCGGCTTTTGTTCGCCTGAAATGCCCGTAAACACGAGTCTGCAGCGATATTCTTCGAGTTTTTTACAATTATCTTCAAAAAGGCCGTAGGGCTTTGCATATTTTGCTCAATGATCGATAAAACAAAAGGATTTACGAGGCCTTGTGCGCACCGGCTGGGTTTATGCTAATATTCTATCGATTTAACCCAATTACAATTTATAGGAGAAAAATGAATGGCAAACAATCCTGACTTTTACCCGCAGAGCCGCGACGCGCGGTGGGCTTGGCATGTGAATTTTTTTGATCAGTTGAGGAACCACGGGTTTGCGACGAAGTATGGTTTACCGGGCGATGTGCTGGACGCGTTTCAGGCGATCGCTCTCTGGTACGCGTATTGGGTGCCGCGTTGGCATGCGGAGGACGCGTACAGCCAGCAGTTTTCTAAGTATCTAAACACAATCGCGGGCCTCGACGACGGAGCGGAAGTGCCAAGCGAACCGATTCAGCCTGCTCCCGGTTCGCCTCCGCCCGCACCTGCGGTTGGTGTCGAAAAATTCACACGCGACTGGGCCGGCCAGATCAAGAAGATGACCATCTACGCACCCGCCGACGGCGAAGCGATGGGCATCGCGGCTCCGAAGAGCGAGCCCGAGCCGTTGGCCGATATGCAGCCGACGTTCAAGGCGGTGACGCGCGAGGCGTTTGAGGTGGGCGTGACATTTAAGAAGCAGGGCATGAGCGCCGTTCGCTTCGAGTATCGCCACAAAGGCGGCGCATGGCTGAGCGCCGGCGTCCTGCTCTCCAGCCCCGGCTCCTTCGCCATCGCCCCAACCGTCCCCGGCGAAGCCGAACAAATCGAACTCCGCGCCATCTTCATGCAAGGCAACAACAACGTCGGCATCTGGTCAACAATAGTCGTCGTCTACGTCGGGCCGTAGATCAGTAGGCAGTTGTCGGTAGCCAGTAGCCAGAAGTCAGAATAATGTCGTTGACAGTATCCGAATGTGGAATACTGTCAACGACATTTCTCAGCTTTTCTTCTAAGTTGCCACTAGCTTGAGCTAGTGGAGAAAGTAAAAACAATATCCGGGCTTTAGCCGAATCTCTTTGGGCTAAAGCCCGGAGCAATTTTGAAGGCTGTCCACTAGCTAAAGCTAGTGGCAATTTATATAAATGTGTCGCGTGTTCTTAATTCTGACTACTGACTACTGACTACCAACTACTGACTACTGACTACTTCCCAATTCACATCCACGTCACGCTGCAGCCTTTTGCTTCTAGTTTGGCGACGAGGCCGTTGGAGACTGATATTCGGCCGGCTTCACGACGGAGTGCGGACACTCTTGTCCGACTGAGGTCCGCTTCGGGCCGAATGACTCTCATGCTCTATCGCCGGAGGAACCGGCGAGCCGGACAGGAGTGTCCGCACTCCGCTACATCCACGTCACGCTGCAGCCTTTTGCTTCTAGCTTGGCGACGAGGCCGTTGGAGACGGAGATTCGGCCGGCGTCGGTTTGGAGACGGACGTCTACGCCTTCGATATTCATGTCGAGCAGAACATCGCAGCGGCCCGGGTGGGCGGAGATGAGGATGTAGAGATCTTCGAGATATTGCTCGGTCAGATCGCGGGAGGGAAGTCGGACGGCGATCTGTGAGAGGTTGGCGGCGATGACGTCGGTCATTGATTTGGCTTCGGCGAGGATGATCGTCAGTTCCTGCCCCTCGGCGGCCTCGACTTTGCCGTCCATGATGATCATCTCGTCATCTTTGAGCATCTCCTGAAACTTCGTGAACGCCTCCGCCCAAACCAAAACCTTTGCACCGCCTGACCGATCTTCGAGCCGAAATATACAAAAACGATTACCCTTTTTACTGTATCGAACGGTCGCACCCGAGATAAGCCCTGCCATCCGAACCATGTCCCCCGGTTTTGCTTCCCGAAACTCCGCGATCGTCGGAACCTTCATACCCACGAGCCGTTCCGAGAACGAATCGAGCGGGTGAGCCGATAGATAGAATCCAATCGCCGCCTTTTCGCGTCCGGAAAGCTCCGCCGGCGTCCAATCGGGCACTTCGGGAAGTTCCGCATCCTGAACTTCACCGCCAACGTCTCCACCGAACAATGCATTTTGCCCGCTTAGACGGTCTTCAGCCGCTCGCTGCCCTTGCTTTAACGTCGAATCGATCGCAGCGTTTAATTTCGCACGCCACGAAGCAGTCGTTTCGCCATCGTTCATGATCGAATCGAAAGCACCGGCAGCGATCAAATTTTCAAGTCCTCGCCGATTGACCGATCCCGGCCCGAGCCGCGAAACGAAGTCTATCAAGGATTTGAAATGTCCCGCCTCGCGAGCCTTGAGGATCGCTTCGACACTCGTAGTTCCCATTCCTTTGATCGCACTCAGGCCAAAGCGAACCGCATCGGGCAGCGGCGTGAACCCGAGTCCGCTTTCGTTGATGTCGGGCGGCAGAAGTTCGAGACCGAGGAAGCGGAGTTCGCTCGAATATTTGTAAACCTTGGCACTATCATCGGCTTCGTGCGAGAGAACCGAGGCGTAAAAATACGACGGATAATGTGCCTTTAGGTAACCCGTACGAAACGCCAAAACGGCGTAGGCGATACTGTGACTACGGTTGAATCCGTAATCTGCAAACTTCGCCATCAGGTTAAAGATCTCTTCGGCGGTTTTTTTATTGATACCATTTCCGACCGACCCGTTCACGAACTGATCCGCGTGCTTCGCCATCTCGGCGATGTTCTTTTTACCCATCGCCCGCCGCATCAGATCTGCGTCGCCGAGGCTGTAGCCGGCGAGTTTCTGAGCGATCTGCATGATCTGCTCCTGATAGACGAGCACGCCGAACGTCGGTTTTAGAAATTCTTCCACCTCAGGAACTAGATATTCAACCGGCTTCACACCGCGGCGGCGATCCACAAAATCGTCGATCATCCCGCCATCGATAGGGCCCGGCCGATACAAAGCGTTTAAAGCTGACAGATCTTCGAGATTTTCAGGCCGCATACGCCTGCAAATATCTTGCATGCCTGAAGATTCAAACTGAAATATCGCGTCAGTCCGGCCCTCGCTGAAAAGCTTCATCGTCGCGGGATCATCGGTTGGAATCTTCGTCCAATCGACCGTTATTCCGGTGCGGTTTTCAAGTTCGGTCAGACAATCGCTGATGATAGTCAGCGTAGTCAGCCCGAGAAAATCCATCTTCAGCATCCCGACCTTTTCCAGATCGTTCATCGGATACTGACTCGTAAGCTCGTCTTTGCCCGACAACGCGACAGGTACGAGTTCGTGGAGCGGTTTCGGACTGATGACAACACCAGCCGCGTGAACTGAAGTGTGACGAGCACATCCCTCGACCTTGAGAGCGAGTTCGACCAGCTCTTTGATCTTCGGATCGGCTTCCATTGCCGCTTTTAGTTCGGCGACTTGTTCGATGGCCTGCGAAATACTCACATTTCGTCCGCGAACCGGCGGCGGGATAAGCTTGGCGATTTTTTCAACGTCGCCGTACGGCACGTTGAGAACGCGTCCGACATCTTTTATCGCGGCTTTCGAAGCCATCGTTCCGAAGGTTACGATCTGGCAGACCGATTCGCGCCCGTACAATTGAGTCACGTGATCGATCACAGCTCCCCGGCCGCGGATGCAGAAATCTATGTCGATATCCGGCATCGAGATGCGTTCGGGATTAAGAAATCGCTCAAAAAGAAGTTCGTGCTGCAACGGGTCGACGTCAGTGATTCGCATACAGTAGGCCGCGAGCGAACCGGCAGCTGAACCACGTCCCGGGCCTACCGGTATCTTCTGTTCGTTCGCGTAGCGGATAAAATCCCAGACGATCAAAAAGTAGCCCGGAAAGCCCATCCGGTTTATCGTGGCGATCTCGATCTGCAGACGTTCCTCGTAATCTTCGAGGCTATGTGTCAAAACGCCGGCTTCTTTCTGCGGAAGCCATTCGGCTTCGAGACGTTCTTTGAAACCTTCGCGGAGAACGTACTCGAAATATTCTTCGCTCGTCGAAGATGCGTGCTCCTCCGGAATAGGGAAGTTCGGCAACTGACGCACATCGTCCCCCATCGGGATAACGAGATCGCACATCTCTGCAATTTTCAGCGTGTTATTGAGCGATTCCGGAAGTTCGTCGCCGAAAATATCCCACATTTCCTCAGCAGACCGTAGATATCGGAGCGAATCAGCCTCGCTTTGGCCTTCGCTACGAACCGTCCGCCCGTCATTGATCGCGATCAACGCTTCTCGAGCCCGCGAATCACCGCGTTCAAGATAATAGACATCATTCGTCGCAACCGTCGAAAGGTCTGATTTTTTCGCCAGATCGATGATCCGCCGATTCAATTCGTTATCGCCGCCGCGGTCCTGGACCTCAAGATAGAAACGTTCCTTGCCAAAAATGTCGGTGAATTGACCAGCCATTTCAGTCGCCCGTTTCTCGTTATCGCTATTTAGAAAGTGTCCAACTGCACCGTCAATCCCACCCGAAAGAGCGATCAGTCCACTGTTTTTCTCAGCTAACAGCTCCATATCGATCCTCGGCCGGTGATAGAAGCCCTCGGTGAACGCCTTTGAAGCGATGTAGGCAAGATTCATGTAGCCTTCGAGGTTGGTTGCGAGCAAGACAAGCCCATAGTAGGCTCTTTCGCCTGAGGCGAGGACCGATGATTGGTCAAACCGACTGCCGAGCGTAAGGTGAGCTTCGTACCCGATGATCGGTTTTATACCGGTGCCCTTCAAAGCGTTAAAATACGAGACGCTGCCGTACATATTGCCCAGATCCGTCAACGCACAGGCCGTCATTTCAAATTCCAACAGCTTTTTGACCAAAGGCTTCAATTGGACAGTGCTTTGCAAAAGGCTATAATCGGAATGCAAATGAAGGTGGACAAAGTCGCGTGTTTTAACTCTTTTTTCCTCGTTTTCTTGCGTCATCTATGAAGAAAGTTTATCTCGAAACCTACGGCTGTCAAATGAACGTTTCCGATTCGGAACGCGCTGCGACTACGCTTGGCCGAGACGGCTATGAGATCACTGCAGACGAAAATTCTGCCGATGTCGTCATCCTAAACACATGTTCTGTCCGCGAAAAGGCAGAACACAAATTATATAGCCGTGTTGGGCGCATTCGCCATTCTGACGGCCCTAAACCGATTATCGGAGTTATGGGATGCGTAGCCCAACTCGAGGGCGAGACGCTTTTTCATAAGATCGAAGGCGTCGATTTTGTTCTTGGAACCCGAGCCGTAGGCCGGGTTGCAGACGCGATCGGCCGATTCCTTGACGGAGAAGAAAATATTGTCGACCTCGGCGAACGTGCAGACGATTACGACTGGACCGTCGCCGACACCCATCGGCATTCTCCATACGTCGCTTTCCTACCGATAATCGAGGGCTGTAACAAATTTTGTACCTATTGCATTGTTCCTTTCTCGCGGGGCCGTGAAAAAAGCCTGCAAGCATCCGACATAATCCGTCAGGTGCTGGAATTGCGAAGGAATGGTGTCCGCGAAGTGCACTTGATAGGCCAGAACGTCAATAGTTACCGGCCTGAATCCGAGTCCGGGCTTGAGGGATTTGAAGGGAAGTCGCCGTTCTCAAGACTTTTGAGGGCTGTGTCGACAACCGGCATCGAGCGAATTAAATTCAATACCTCATTTCCTCGAGATTTCAACGACGACATTATCGACGCAATCGAAACGCACGAAAACCTCTGTAATTGGGTTCATTTGCCTGTTCAATCAGGAAGCAATCGTGTACTTTCGGCAATGAAACGAGGCCATACGATCGAACGATACTTTAAGCAGGTAGACCGCATGAAATCATCGAGCCGTAACATTGCAATTACGACCGATATTATCGTTGGTTTTCCAGGCGAAACGGACGAAGATTTTAGGGACAGCGTGAAAATGGTCGAGTATTGCGGCTTTGACAGCGCATATATTTTTAAATATTCTCCACGTCCCGGAACACCGGCTTTTGAAATGGTTGATGATGTATCGCCGACTGATAAAACCCTACGATTCATGGAATTAGAACGGGCTCAAAAGCGTAATCAACACATAGGGTTACAGCGATATGTTGACAAGGGACTTCAAGTATTGGTGGAGGCGGGATCGACCCGTTCTGATACCGGACTGACCGGGCATTCGACCTGTCACAAAATCGTAAATTTCGAAGGGAACCGCGATATGCTCGGCAAGGTAGTTGATGTTAAGATAACAGAAGTTAAGACAAATTCTTTGTTTGGAGAGGTTCAGTAAACGCAATGGAAAAGGATCCAAATCTGGTCGAAGTAAAGATCGGGGCTCTTATAATGGACCCAAACACGAACACACCCATAGTAGTGCTGAAAGGCATCGAGTCTGAAACCGTTCTGCCGATCTGGGTCGGTGCCTTTGAGGCGAACGCGATCGCTCTTGAGATCGAAAAAGTCGTTCCGCAGCGACCAATGACCCACGACCTTCTCAGAAATGTCATCATCGAATGCCGCCTCTCAGCCTCAAGCGTTATCATCACTGACTTACTCGAGAATACGTTCTACGCGAAGATCCAACTGGTCGATCAGAATGATGACGCTGTTTCTTTCGATGCTCGGCCTTCGGACGCTATCGCGTTAGCACTTCGCCTGGATTGCCCAATATACGTGGAACAAAAAGTAATTGATCTCTCGGCGTCCACAACACCGACCGATGCTCCCATCGAAGATTCGGCAACGCCGACCGACGACTGGCCGGAAGTAATCGGCTAGTTGATTCTTAGGCCTACAAATACATAATCTCTATTATCAGACGCGGAGGATGGCCAAACAAGAGGCCGCACGCTGAACTATAACTCCCGCCTCTTTTCAGATGCTCAGAACCCAAATTAACTCGCCGCTTCATCATGCCCAGTGTCGTTACGATATGTTACTTACGTAACAGCCGCTCTTGTATTTTTGACAGGACGAGGCCGAACGGCTACAATTATCGTTTTGTTAACTAACGCAGAATTCAGTATATAGAAGCCAATATAAGGAGTTACCTAAAAATTTGAGTAACGGAAATTTTTTATTCACATCGGAGTCGGTCACTGAGGGCCATCCGGATAAGATCGCCGATCATATA
>JBBRUA010000155.1:0-7542 GCA_038248245.1 Pyrinomonadales bacterium
AGACCGGGAACGGCTGCTGGAAGAAAAATTTCAGCAAGCCTTAAAACGCGCCGACAAGACCTCGGGTGTTCCGTTTCGCAATCCGCTGGACATGGACTAATTACGATGAAAAAAGCTTTAATACTGCTTCTTATTCTAGTCTGCCTCAGAGCAGCCACAGCCCAAGAGGCTGAGATCCCAAAATTTCTAAGGAAAACTCTCAACAGTGAATTCGCGTCGTGGAAAATGGCGGAGATTGATCTTTCGATATCAACCTACTTTAAATCACAGCCCGGAAATCAATCGCCTAATTCTATCAAGGGAGACTGGAATGGTGACGGATTGATTGACTATGCATTGCTTGTGCAGAGAAAAAGCGATCCCCAAAAAAAGATAGTGCTGGTTTTCGTAAAGGATGTCCGTGGATTTAAAAAGTTTTTTCTGGAAGGCTTCGATTGTTTGATGCTTGTCAAGAAAGGTAAGACTGATTACGATTTCGAGGCGAAGAAAAAATTTACGCATAAGAATGATTCGATAATGTCTTATATTTGGGAGAAGGCCGGTACCTCCTATATTTGGGAGAAAAATCGATTTAGGGCAGTACTCACAAGCGACTAAAATGCCCCTAACTTCCAAAGCCGGATATTCCGATCTCAAAAATAGCGGAAGGATAATAGTCGCACTCGATGTGCCGACGTCGGAGGCGGCTCGTGAGATCGTTGCGGAGCTTGGCGATTCGGTTGGCGGGTTCAAGGTTGGATTGCAGCTTTTTGCTTCGGGTGGACCGGCGTTTGTAGAAGAATTGGTCAAGTCCGGTCGAAAGATATTTCTCGACCTGAAGTTTCACGACATTCCGAACACAGTGGCGATGGCGGCGGTCGAGGCGGCCAGACTCGGAGTTTGGATGTTTAACGTTCACGCGATTGGCGGCCGGGAAATGATGGTTCGCTCAATCGACGAAGTCCGTGCGGTGTGCTCGCGCGACGGTTTGAAAATGCCAAAGATGATCGGCGTAACCGTTCTGACCAGTTCTGACGGCAACTCACTGAATGAGGTCGGCATCGAATCGCCGGTCGATGAGCAGGTCGTGCGGTTGGCAAAATTGGCTAACGAATGCGGCCTCGACGGCGTTGTCGCTTCGCCGAATGAGGTTGTCTCGATCCGCAACGCGGTCAGCAACGAAAAGTTTTTGCTCGTGACGCCGGGTATTCGGCCAGTTTCTGCAACGAAGGACGATCAAAAGCGTGTAACGACATTTCGAGAGGCACTCGCGAACGGGTCCGATTACGTCGTTATCGGCCGGCCGATAACCGGGTCGCCAAACAGACTCGCGGCAGTTGCAGAAATTTTAGCGGAGATCGATAACTAACCTGATGACAGTCCGACGATTTATTCTTTTCCCACTGATACTGCTTTTTGCGATTTCGGCATCGGTTTTCGGTCAGGTCGCGGCTAATTTATCAACCTCCTTTCGCCCTGGCGAACGGCTCACCTTCAACGTTTCCTTTGAAAAATTTAATAATGTCGCGTTTTTTGAGACATACGTGGTTTCAACCGGAAAAATGGCCGGACGTGACGTTGTCGAACTGCAGGCTCGCGTTAAGACCTTTGACATCGTCAGTGCGGCTTTCACGCTGATCGACCAATCGAGAACGGTTTTCGCAGCATCCGACAGCGGATTGCCGGTTTTTATTACTCGAACAATCGATTCGGGCGTCATTGCGAAAGAAACGAATCAGAATTTTCTTGCCGCTCCGACGTCGAACTACGATCTGCTGACACTTGTCTTCAAAGCTCGTGAAGCCGGCGGTACGGGAACATTTCCGTTCAGCGAGAATGGTGAATCGTATGTCGCAACGTTCGCAAATGGATTGAGTGAGAAGGTGAAAACGGACGTCGGCGATTACGATACGACGATCTCGACCGTGCAGAGCACATATCTTGATGGTCTCGGTATCAAGGAGTTAAAGATCAATTTTAGTGCTGACGAATACCGCGTACCCGTCCTTATTCGCTTTCGAACAGACAAGGGATCGTTCGTCGCGAATCTCGCCGGGATCACCGTTGACGAGGTCAAACCGATAGTCTCCCCGACGCCGATACCTTTGCAGGCACCGCGTCCAGCGGCGACACCGAGGCCGTTGGCAACGCCCGAACCTTATGTAGACAACATGCCGCTGCTCAGGGAACTCTTATTTGAACTCGGCGAAAAGCTCGAATATAAGATAACCACCGCTGGGCAACCGGTTGCGAACCTCGTCTTGCAGGCGAAGGAAAGGAAGCAGGAACAGGGAATCGACACGCTGTTTCTGACGGCGACGGTGAATGGAATAGATCCGCGAAACCGGACCTTTGTTCCCGGCGATTCGATCATTGCCCGAGTAAATCCGGACACGCTTGCACCGAGAACGTTCGAGTTGAAATTCGGCGGCCAGCTTGCACCATTTAGTCAGGCGATCTCTGTTGATCGTGCGACGAGCGTGATCTCTTTTGGGGCAAACCGTGTCGAGGCTCCGGTCGGTACGCACAGCCTACTATCGCTGATCTACGCGATGCGCTCATTTAACCTCAAGCCCAGTAAAGACCTCAGTAATCCGGTGAATGATACGCGTGTCGCTGTCTTCTGGAATGACAAACCGTACATTTTTGTGCTTCGCCCGTCGACTGCCGAGGCGATCACGATCAATGGCGAAAAGGTCGGAGCTCAGATAATCTCGATCACAACTCGCAATCCCCAGCTCGACGCATTAACGATCAAAGTCTGGCTTTCACTTGATGACAGCCGCGTTCCGCTTCGTTTTTCGGTCGGTGCTTTTCAGGCCGATCTGGCCACGTCATCAAATATATTTAGACCGTAATCAGGCTTTCAAATAATTATTTTCGTACAGCACACTATTGCAATTGAAATCTACTTTCAATTAGACTAAACTTCTCCTTAGTGTTGGAGTGTAGAAAAATGATTAATAACGGTTCACTCACAAATCTTCCGATCGGCAGCGAAGCCCGCGTCATTTCGGTCAATGGCAGCAGCGATATTTCCAGGCGAATTATGGAAATGGGCGTCATTCCCGGTGTTACGGTCAGCGTTGTCAAAGCCGCTCCATTCGGCGACCCCATCGAGGTTCGCGTTCGTGGTTACAGTCTCGCAATGCGAAAGACGGAGGCGGACGCGATCGAGGTCGGCCTCTAGACGCGTCCTGTCTGTCGAATGGACGGAACCGGTAATAATTCTCAACTCACGATCGCCCTCGCCGGTAATCCTAACGCCGGAAAGACGACCCTTTTTAATTCACTCACCGGCCTCAAACAAAAAGTAGCAAATTATCCCGGCGTAACGGTGGAACGCAAAGAAGGCGTGTGGAAAGTCGGCGACCGATCGGCAAATCTGATCGACCTGCCCGGCCTGTACAGTCTCGATGCGACCTCGCTAGACGAACAGATCGCCCGTGACATCATTACCGGAGAGCAAATCGGTGTGCCGAAACCGGACGCGATCATTGCGGTCGTTGATGCGACCAATCTCGAACGCAATCTTTATCTCGTCACGCAGATCCTAGAATATGGCGTTCCCGTTGTGATCGCTCTGACGATGATCGATGTTTACGAAAAGCAGGAGCACGAGATCGATGTCGAGATGCTCTCCGTTTTGCTAAAAACGCCGGTGATCGCGATCAACGCGAAGACGGGACGCGGGAAGGAAGAACTGGCAGCGAAGGTTGCCGAGGTTTTGCATACCAAGCCAGTGATTCCCGATATTTTCGGCGAGGTGCCGGAGGCGGACGGAGATAACGTAAAGATCTTTGCCCGTTACAATTTCATTTCAAACGCCGTTCAGGAATCGACCTGGCACAGCGATCAGAAAAAACACCGCATTTCCGACAAGATCGACCGGATTCTGACGCACAAATTCTTTGGGCTCGTAATTCTGGTTCTGATATTACTCGTCGTTTTTCAAACCATCTTTTCGTGGTCGAGTCTGCCAATGGACCTGCTTGAAAAAGGTTTTGGAGCGATAGCTGATTTCGTTAAGGCTGAAATGCCGCCCGGAATTTTGACGGACCTTATCGCCGACGGAATCGTTGCGGGCGTTGGCGGAGTTCTCGTTTTTCTTCCTCAGATACTGTTACTGTTTCTGTTTATCTCTCTATTGGAAGACAGCGGTTATATGTCGCGGGCGGCGTTTTTGCTGGACAAATTAATGAGCCGCGTCGGCCTGCATGGCAAGGCGTTTTTGCCGCTGATGAGCAGCTTTGCGTGTGCGATACCGGGCATTATGGCAACGCGGACGATCGAAAATCGCCGTGACAGGTTCGCGACGATCATGATCGCTCCGTTTATGTCGTGTTCGGCCCGGTTGCCGGTGTACACGCTGATGATCGCATCGTTTTTTGCGGGACAGACGATATTTGGATTCGTCTCGGTCGGTGCGGTTCTAATGCTCGGAATGTATTCGCTCGGTATCTTCGCAGCGATCGCGACGGCGTTCGTCTTAAAACGTTCCGTCCTGAAGGCTCCGCCACCACCGTTCCTGATGGAAATGCCGCCATACCGAATGCCCAACCTGCGCACCGTTTTGCAGAATATGGTGACGCAGGCATGGATGTTTTTAAAACGTGCCGGAACTGTCATTCTCGCCATCTCGATCATTCTTTGGGCGTTGATGTATTTTCCTAGAAGTATTCAGAATACAGAAGTCAGTAGTCAGAAGACCGAGGCAGTTGCGGCGACGGAAGGTGATCGGGCCGAGGCTGACGCACCACCTCTACCGGAGTCCGAACAAATAAAAAACAGTTACGCAGGCCGTCTCGGCCATGCGATCGAACCGGTGATCACGCCGCTCGGGTTTGACTGGAAGATCGGCGTCGCCTTGATCGCGAGCTTTGCGGCCCGCGAAGTTCTCGTATCGACGCTCAGCATCATCTACAACGTCGGTAAGGACGAAAATGAGGAGTCTGAAACGCTGATCTCTGCGGTTCGCGATGCGAAACGGGAGGATGGCAAACCGACGTGGACGCCGCTGACCGCTCTCACGCTGATGGTATTTTTCGTCCTCGCCATGCAATGTATGTCCACGCTGGCAGTGGTGCGCCGTGAGACAAACTCATGGAGTTGGCCGGCGTTCATGCTCGTATATATGACCGGGCTTGCTTACGTCGCCGCGCTGATAACGTTTCAAGCCGGGAAAGCTCTGGGGTTTGATTGACTACGGAAAATTCTGCTATGGATATTCAACTACTTATCGTCATCGCGATCATCACCGCCGCAATTGCTTACGGAGGATTGACCTTGTTTCGCAAACGCCGCTCGTTCTCGACCAAGGGAGGCTGCGGCTCGGACTGCGGTTGCAGTGGTAGTTCAAAGAAACTAACCTCTTAGTTTGGAAGAGAGAGCTTCATTTATAACTCCCGGCGTTCGGTCGATGTTGTTATCGACGTTCGCATTCTTTGTTGCGAATGTCTGCGTCAAGCAGGTCGCACATATTCCGGCGATGGAGACGGTTTTCTTTCGCTGCATTCTGGCGACGGCGTTTTGCGTGATCGGTTTGCGAAGGGCAAATGCGAGCCTCGTCGGATCGAATCACCTAATGCTTCTGCTTCGCGGGGTTTTCGGAACGACGGCGTTATTCTTATTCTTTATAACGCTCCAGCAGATGCCGCTCGCGTCGGCGCAGACGATCCAATACCTTTCACCGATATTCACGGCGACGATCGCGATCTTCGTGTTGAAGGAGTCGGTGAAGGCAATGCAATGGGTCTTTTACGCGATCGCGTTTAGCGGCGTTCTGCTCATTGAACGGGTCGACGACCGCATCTCGCCGTTTTATCTTGCACTCGGCATAATCTCAGCATTTTGCTCGGGCATTGCATATAATCTGGTTCGAAGTATGAGCGGCAAGGAGCATCCGTTGACCGTTGTGCTTCATTTTCAGCTTGTAGGTGGGGTTGTCGGGGCGATCAGTTTATTTTTTGCGTGGGAAACGCCGCAGGGTTGGGACTGGCTTTATTTGTTGCTGATCGGCATATTCTCTCAGCTCGGTCAGATATTTTTGACGAATGCGCTCCAACGCGAACGCATCGCCGGTGTTGTGATCGTCAATTACACTGGTTTAGTTTACGCTTTGTCGGTGGGCTGGATAATTTTTGGTGAGTCGCAGGGAATAATGGCCCTTGCCGGAATGGCGCTAGTTGTCCTCGGCGTTCTGCTCAGCGTACTACATGGCCGCCGTCAGCAGCAGATCGCGCAGATCGAAGCAACGGTGGGCTAGGGATTCACCACAGAGACTAAGAGACACAGAGGCAGCAGAGAACATAGTGAATATTAGAGTGGCGGTTGTAACGGTAAGTGATACGCGTAAGCCGGACAATGACTTGTCCGGAGATAAACTCGTCGAATTGCTGACGACGGAGAATGCTGAGATCGTTGAACGAGTGATCGTGTCGGATGAACTTGGGCCGCTTCGCGAAACGCTGTACATGCTCGCTGAACGTGAAGACATAAATCTGGTAATGACGACGGGCGGAACTGGGTTCGGCCCGCGTGATAATACGCCGGAGGCGACACAGGCGGTTATCGAACGCGATGCTCCGGGAATGGCCGAGGCGATGCGGCGTGAGACATATATTAAGACCAAGATGGCGATGCTTTCACGCGGTATTTGCGGAATTCGTGGGACAACGTTGATCGTGAATCTGCCGGGATCACCAAAGGGCGTCGAAGAATGTTTCGAAGTTATTCGCCCGGTTTTGCAGCACGCGATAGATCTTATTTCAGGGGAAACGAAACATGAAAAGTAATTCTTTTTGGATATTATTGGCAAGTCTGTCTTTTGTATTTTTCGGCTCTTTTGCTTTAAAAGCTCAGCAGGTAACCAACAAAGTCTCAACCGAGGAAGAACTGACAAGCGATCTGAAAGCTGGACCGTGTAAGAACGCCGATCGTATTTCGGCGGTGAAAGAACTCTTCAAGCGAATGGGTGCGAGCGACGAAGCGATTAAGGTTGATGACCTTCCTGATGTTAAGAACGTCTTTGTCGTCAAAAAAGGTAAGACAGAAGAGACGATCATTGTCGGTGCCCACTACGACAAGGTGAGCGACGGGTGCGGTACGATCGATAACTGGTCGGGTATCGTGATCTTGGCTCACTTATATCGAACTCTGAGCGCTTTCGAAACGCAGAAAACATTTATCTTTGTAGCTTTTGATAAAGAGGAAATCGGTTTGGTTGGAGCACGGGCGATGGCTAAAGCGATCCCGAAGGAAAAACGCGTTTCGTATTGCTCGATGGTGAATTTGGACAGTTTCGGACTCGGCTATCCGGTCATTCTCGAAAACTCATCTAACTCAAAGATGGCGAAGGCCGCAAAGGACCTCGCCGCAGAATTAAAGATGCCGATAACCGGTGTTAATCTCAGCGGTGCCGCCGACGCTGACTCGACTGCTTTTAACGAAAAGGACATTCCCGCGATCACGCTGAGCGGTCTTTCAGGAAAATGGCCGGAAATATTGCATTCATCGAAGGATAAGATCGAGAATGTCGTCGCCGGTAGCGTTCGTGTCGGCTAT
>JBBRUA010000156.1:0-7520 GCA_038248245.1 Pyrinomonadales bacterium
GAAGGAGATCAAGTCCGTACCGACAACAAACACCCACTAGAGCATCGGTTGTCTGGGCTAAACTTTCACGGGCTCCCGATCCAATCCTAATTCGATCAAGGAACTCATGATCTTGATGTTTACGTATAATCGACTTCGATTTAGAATCATTTGCCAGACCCGCTTTCATAATAAGCGCATATAAGTACGCGACGATCAGCAGTAAGTCGACTTCGACTTCAGTAGGAGTGTCCGAAAAGGGAGTAGGAAGCGTCGACTCTCTAGGTGTGCTCAAGTCATGCCTACTTTTCAACAGTATGTTATGTTCCAATCGGTTCTTGACCATTTCAAAGCTATTCGGTCCATAATGATGTCTATATTTGAGATCTGCTACGAAACCCTCAGGATTGATGGAGCTTGGACGCAACGGTACCAATAACGGAAGGTATTTTGTTCGTTTTGCTATATCATGAAGGCGTCTAACAATAGCTTCAATGGTTTTTGTCGGTAATTGATCTAGGTTGTCAATTACGATCAGGTTCAGCGGATTACCATCTTTACATTTAGAAAGAAGATAGTTAAGAGCTAAAACTATAAAATCTTGACTTTGATCGACGTGGTCTCTCACTAGGGCAATCTTTGGTTCGAATTCGTTCGCGGGCTTTCTGTACCTTTCTATAAGATTAAGGACTTCCTCATCGGAAAAACATAATGAAGTCAAAGGCTCACCTGCATCAAGAACAAGATTTGGTTCGTTGAGCTTTGAAAGGCTTGGATCGTTGTTACCAGCGAATCGCAGCAGGTCATTAACAATAAGCAGTCTGCGCAAAACAAAGAACTTGTTGTCAGCCTTTCTCACCGTCGAAACATCATTTCCACTACTTAGCAGCCATTCTTCAATTAGTCTGTCAAAAACTTTCAAACGCAGGACGTGAAACACTCTTGTTACAGCGTCCTCTCTTACAGGAGCCAAATCTCGGAAGTCCAAATAGATCGGTCGCCTATGGCACTGAATTTGATCACAACCATAGGTTGTTCTCAGTTGCTGTGCCTGACTCTGAAATCGTCTCAGTAGATAGCGCATTGTGGTACTTTTACCAGAGCCTAATCCTCCAAAGTAAACGATAAGGTTAAAAGCGTTCTTGGTTAGAAGACGGTCGTATAGAGCCTTTTCAGCATCATGGCGGCGCGATGTATTCCATTTATGCTCTTCGATCTCTATGGTTGAGCCTCTCAACTTTGATGCATAGAATTCGATCATTTTCGTGCCGCCCACATACAGGTCGTCGCTTACATCATCGTGACAGAGCGTGTCGATGACGAAGCCCTGAATCCTAGAGAACAGATTGGTTAAGTTGCTAGGTAATTGAGGATTAATCGATTCATCCATGTGGGAACCTCCGATAATATTTAGTTGTTTTTGAGTGCGGCGAAAATAATAATCCCTTTCTTCCTTTTTATCGTCTCTAATCTAATATAAATTCCAAATCCAAGCGCGTGATGTCGCCCATTTTTACCTCGACGCCGGTGGTTTCGGAGTCTTGGAAGCCGGGGGCGGTGGCTGTTACGGTGTATATGCCGTTGGGCAGGGGTTTTAGGGTGTATTTGCCTTGGGCGTTGGTGTTGGTTGATTTTGAGAAGCCGGTGGGCGGGTTGGCCGCGTTGGTGGCTGTTATTGTTGCTCCTTTGATGGGGAGGCCGCTGGTGGCGGCGGTTACGGTGCCTTTTAGTTGGGTGGCGGTGGAGGCCGGGTCGACGATTATGCGATTTGATTCGTAGGCGGTGACGAAGTCGGGGTGGGCGGCGCGGAAGGCGCTGACGAGTTTGTCCATTTGGCTGCGGAGGATGGCGTCGGCCTGTTTGAAAAACGCGGCGAGATTGGCGTTGTGCGTTTTACGAAGGCTGACGGCAACACGCGGTTTCGGAGTTTCGGCGGCGTAAGCGGTGATCGCGGCTTGCAGAGCGGCCAGATTCGTCGTGGAAACGCCGTAATCTTTGACGGCAGGCATATTTTCGCTCGCCCGGTCGTGGATATTCTGACATCGCGGTGCGAGAGCGTCGTCGCGGGTCTGAAAGAGTTTGGTGTGATTAAAATTGACTTCCTGTTTGAGCGTCTCGTCGCCCGTGACGGTAGCAAACGCGAAGACGAACCCGGCCATATCCGCCGCAAGTTTGGCGAGAGTCTGTTTGGAATTGCCTTTGCCGATCGCGATGCCTTTGAGCGGCGAATCGGTCAACTGCTCGGCCGCGGCGATCTGCGTGATAATCGTCTTGAACTGGTTAAATGCCGTTTGGAATGCGGCGATCTCCGAGACAATGCCGGAGTTTTCGTCGCAATGCTGTTCGACCGTCCTGTACATCGTAAATTTTGATTCCTGTCGTGCGTTCATTTTTTCCTGCCTCCTGTGTGGGTTGAGCGTTACGCCCTTACTATTGTGCGGGCTTATGCAACTGGCTTATGCAATGGCTTTTTATTTAGTGTTATTTATGATTACTGGAATGTATGAGTTATTTTATCGAGCGTAGATGTCGATTTATTGAGTGTGAGATACGATTTATTATGTGTAACACCCAATTTATCTATTGCTAATGTCACTTTATCGATTGCACTTGTCTGTTTATTAGGTGTCGGTGACGATTTATCACTTGTGAAAAGCGATTTTTACGATGTCAAAGAGCATTTATTCACTGTAAGCATTTAATCTCAAGCATTTAAACACGCCACAATAATGTGAGAGGTGCTGAAATTGAACGCTGCAAGTGATTTGGGCAACGTTAAAGTAGCTCTATTTAAAATTAAATGCAAGTCCGGACGTGAAACAATCCGAAAAGTAGGCGGGTGAATTATTTATGCGGCCATTCGGGTGCCATTATATGTTCGAGGATGCTGTCGCGTTTTTGGCGGATGTCGGTGACGCGGGGCGATGGGTCTTGGCCGGCGAAAGTTGGGGGCAGGTGGAATGGGTCGATCTGGAGCGGCACGCCTTCTTCGTCTAATCGGTGGGCGATGATCGTGGATATTAGTTCTTGTTCGAATTGAGTGATGTCGAGAAATCTAACGCCGATGCCGGTGTCTTCGAATCGATAGATCGCTTTGCACGCGAGGGGAAGAAAGTTTCCGTTCGGCAAGGTAATTTCCATCCTAAATTCTTCACCGATATAAATGTTTTCTTCCCACCCAGTGAAGCATCCGCCGATACTTATTTGTTGAAGCCGCGTTTCATGCTTCTCGCCAGACGCGTTCACTATCCACGCCGTGATATCCAGCGAGAATCTGATGTGTTGTCGTTGGCTGATGGACATTTGCGGTGGTGAATAGAAAACCTATAACTAGTTTAGCCGTATTCAGTGTTTTGCCGCAATAACAAAATTTTCATCAAGTAAAATGAAAAAAGCCGCCTTGGACAGACGGCCTTCTTATATCTTATCTTGCGGCTGTTAGTTGTTAGCCGCATCGGTCTTGGCACAGTGGGCATCAAATGCCTCGATCAACCCCTGAGCGATGACCATCGGATTGCGGCCTTCGAGATCGCGGCGTTCGAACATCTGAACGAGTTTGCCGTCCTTGATCAATCCAATCGCCGGTGAAGACGACGGGTACCCGGTGAAAAAATCACGGGCAGTGTCGGTCGCATCGATATCGGCTCCTGCAAAAACAGTGATCGAACGCTCCGGCTTATTCTCCGAATTTTGCAACGCCATCGCGATGCCCGGACGAACACCACCCGCCGCACAGCCGCAGACCGAATTAACGACCACCATCAAAGTTCCCTTAGTATTCTGGACCGCTTCGTTTACCGCCTCGGTCGTTTTTGCTTCTTCGATCCCGAGTTGAGCGAGTTCCTGTCGCATTCCCTGAATCATCATTTCTGGATATGGCATATTCTTTTACCTCTATAAATTCAATATAAATTCGAAATCTAAATAACGGCCAACAATACCTGACCTTTTTTTCAAGTATCAATTAATCGTCAAATAACGTCAAGTTGCCGGAGCAACTAATAGTTCGGTTTGCCGAACTTTCGCTTATTCCCTACTATTTAAGTAGCGAAGTTTTGCGTAGTTAAATGGCAATCGAAACAGAGAAGAAATACCGACTTGATAAAAAGCTGCTGGTCGAACTAACGGCGAAAATTGCGGCAGTCGGCGGCGTTTTCGCTTACGAACGGTTCGAGGAGAATTACCTTCATCGTGGAGGCATTCTCGACGAAAGAGGCGCGGTACTGAGATTGCGAAAAACGCTGGAGAGCACCGTTCTAACATATAAAGAGAAGATCGGAAGCCAAGCCGAGTTCAAACAGCAGATCGAGCACGAAACTATCGTCACAGACGTCGAGGCCATGGAGGCGATCATCGAACGTTTGGGCTATGTGCTCGCGATCGTTTACGAAAAGCATCGCAAAGCGTGGCATCTCGGCAATACCGAGGTCGTACTTGACGAACTGCCGTTCGGTTTTTATATGGAGATCGAAGGCTCTATCGAAGACATTCTTGCGGCCGAAAAACTGCTTAGCATTGACCACCTCGAGAATGAGCCTCGCGGCTATCCACGCCTATCGGCAAAATTCGGCAAGCAAGTCGGCAATGTCATCGAAGCCCGGTTTGAGAAGACGCAGACCGTTCAAACGCCGGCTTCCTGACCGACAAACGACATTTGAGCGTCAAATCCATTGCCGGATCGCAGAGAAAGCCGTTTATAAGTTCCATCCGGCCGTAGAGTCCTCGTATTCACTACGTCATTCAAATAAGCTGCGAGCAAGGTTTCTTTTAGATAAATCTTGATATCAGGATCGAGGATTGGCGTTAAAACCTCAACGCGTCGATCTAGGTTTCGCCGCATCAGGTCGGCACTACCTATGTAAAGTTCGGCATTCTCAGGTTCGCCGCCGTTTGCGAACCAAAACAGGCGGCTGTGTTCTAAAAACCGTCCGATGATCGAACGCACGCGAATATTCTCCGACATTCCCTTTATGCCAGGCCGCAAAGTGCAGATGCCGCGAACGATCAGGTCTATCTCAACACCGGCCTGCGATGCGGCGTAAAGCTCATTGATCGTTTCAATGTCGGTGATGCTGTTTACCTTAATGATGATCTTTGCGGGTTTGCCGGCGAGTTTATTCTTCTTCTCGCGAAGGATGAGAGCGATCAATCTTTCCCGCAAGTGCAGTGGAGCGACAAGTAGACGCTGATACTTATTCTGTTGCGAATATCCCGTCAGAAAGTTGAAGAGATTCGACGCGTCGGCGCTGATCTCTTCGTCGGCCGTAAAGATCCCGAGATCGGTGTACACTCGCGAAGTTACCGGATTGTAATTCCCCGTCCCGAGGTGGACGTAACGAACAAGTTTGTCCCTTTCGCGGCGAACGACAAGCATTACCTTCGAATGGGTTTTCAGTGAACTCATTCCGTAAACAACGTGAACGCCTTCATTTTCTAACCGCCTAGCCCACTCGATATTGTTCTCTTCGTCGAACCTTGCTTTCAGCTCAACCAGCGCGGTGACCTGCTTTCCAAGACGACTTGCCCTGATGAGTGAACTGACGATCGGCGAATCCTTTCCGGTTCGATAAAGACAGATCTTGATCGCTTCCACACTCGAATCTTCGGCGGCCTCTGCGATAAAATCCGTTACGGCATTGTAGGACGTGAATGGATGGTGCAGCAAAATATCCTTTTTCCTGATGGCCTCGAAGACACTCTTTCGTCCATGGAAAGCGGCAATTTGCATTGTCGGGATCGGCTTGTCTTTTAATTCGGGACGATCAAGCGAGTAAAGCTGCATCAGATCCGGTATGTCCACGAATCCATCGATGCGCTCGACATCTTCGTCGGTCAGGCCGATGCCGTTCGTTAGAAGTTTGAGCATCTTTTCCGGCATGGTCGTAGAAACTTCGAGCCGAACGGCGAAACGGTCGCGGCGGCGCTGCAGCTCACGCTCCAGCGAACGCATCAGATCGCCAGCCTCGTCTTCACGTAGCTCAATATCCGCATCACGCGTCACGCGAAACAGAAATGCCTCGCTTGTTTTCATATTTGGGAAAAGCTCGGCAACGTTCGCGGAGATGACCTCCTCGAGCAGCGCATATCTTCCCTTTTTCTCGTTTATAGGTATTAATCGCGGCACCGAGGGCGGCAATTTGATTCGCCCAAAGCGTTTTTGTCTAAACAAATGCCGCAGGTTCGGCTGCGTCATGGCACGATTTGGCTCAATTGAAAGGCCCAAATTCATGCTCAAATTTGAGATATACGGAAATGGATGGCTCGAATCGACTGACTGTGGAGTAAGGATCGGGAAAAGGTTATCTCGGAAATATTTATCGAGAAGCTTTTTCTCACGGGCAGCCAGCGAGGAGTAAGACTCGATCGATATCCCAGACTTTTCGAGTGCCGGGAAAACATTATCGCTGAGATATTTCACTTGACGGATAAGCATCGGCCGGAGGCGCTTGTATATTTCACGAAGCTGCTCCAGAGCGGACATGCCGTCGGGCGAAAAATCACTGATGCCGTCAGCGATCTGCTCTTTCAGCCCCGCCACGCGGATCATGAAAAACTCGTCCAGGTTGGTTGAAAAGATCGAAAGGAATTTGAGGCGCTCAAGAAGCGGTTGAGTATCATCAGTCGCTTCGTCGAGAACGCGGCGATTAAATTCGAGCCAACTAAGCTCGCGATTAAAAACAGGTTTACCGTCAAAGTCGGGTAGCGTCTGTTTGAGGGTTTCGGGCAAGGTTGTTTCCTTTGTTGAACTTACAGTAGAGTTAGTCATGATCAGCGGCCTAAAGTATAAAACAGCCGCGCATTATGACAAAGACGGTCGATGTTACATTTTCCGAAGACTGTTCGCCCCAACAATCGAGAAGAGTGTCAAGGCAAGATTCGCACCTTCGTTCCGACAGGTACGGCATCGAATAGCTCCTTGATCTCGACATCTTTCAGAGCGATGCAACCTTCTGTCCAGTCATTTACAGTTCCGCCACCGTGAATATATATTTCACCGCCGAGTGCTGTTTTTTGCGGAGGCATTCCCATTTCAGCGATTGCCTTTCTGATTTCCTCAGCGTCTTCCGAAGTTATAAGCTTTTTCTCAAGCCCGCGTTTCGCATCATCGGGTGCCGGATAGCTAATACCGAGCGATACGTGAAACTTACTCTCGGCATTTTTAGTAAAAACATAAAACTCTCCCTCCGGCGTTCTCCCATCTCCCTCAACTTCTTTATCACCCGTAGGAGCGAAACCGAGAACCATTTTGTATGTCTTCAATAATTTATTGCCGTCAAAAAGCTCGAGCGTACGCTTGGCTTTTCTGACGACAATATTTGGCGAAATTAGATCTGAGATCTGAGTTTTGGTCTGAGACATAAGCGATGTGGTCAGAATGATCAGCACAAGAATTGATATCTTAAAACTTTTCATGTTTTTTCAACGTGTTCGATGCTGATAGTTCGCGAATCGTCTCCATCACCTACGATTCTGACATTTATTACGGGATTTGAAAACGAAAATGTTCCCAACCGCTCCGGCCACTCGATCACAGTGACGGC
>JBBRUA010000157.1:0-7201 GCA_038248245.1 Pyrinomonadales bacterium
AGCTGACATCACCGGAATTCTCGGCTCGGACCCAATAAAAATAAGTTGTTCCCGCCGTCGCCGTTGTGTCAAAGAAGTAATTTGCGGGTGTAGTTCCGACGTCTACCGCCGAACCGCTGTTGTTGCTGGTACTGCGGAATATTCGGTAGCTCGTCGCATCGCGGATGGCGTCCCAGTGGATTCCGACCTTATTTGAGTAGCTATTATCCGATGCCTCGACGGTGGTCGGAGCGGCGAGCGTCCCAGCGACACTGCTACCGCTAACCTGTTCCATTTGCCCCGGCGAGAGGTAAAAAGACAGGCCAAAAACAACAAAAGCAGTCAAAATCAATACTTTGGCACGATTCATCAAAAAATACCCCTGACTTTTATATTCCTGCACAACGAATTTGCTAATACTTTAGAGGGAAGCAATTTGTCATTATATCATCACCGGCAATTTGAATAAACCAAAATTGGAGCTATTCCGTAAGAGAACAGTCAGATTTTAACCACCGCGTATTTTCAGATAGAATCAGTCTCATGAAATCACAGGCACGGATCGCTCTTCTATTGATCGCCGGGTTTTCGGCATTGGCCGTTATACCAGGGAATAACGTGGTCTCCGCGCACAACGCGATCGCGTCTCCGACACCAACACCAAGACCGATGGCCACTCCGGTGCCGCAGGCGACACCCGTCGTTGCCCCGACACCGTTCCCGGTCCAAACTCTGACTGAATTGCAATCGAAGATACGCTCGCGGATGTTCTCGCCGGATGCCCGACGCGGACGCATCGGTATCAAGATCGTGGCTCTGAATTCGGGCAAGATCATTTTCGAAAATGATTCGGAAAAGTATTTCATGCCGGCGTCGAACATGAAGAACTTCACGGTGGCAACTGCTCTCGAACGCCTGTCACCAGATTTTCGATTCATCACAAGAGTTAAGGCCGTCTCGGCGCCTGATGCGACCGGTGCGATCAAAGGAAACGTGACCGTTGTCGGCGGCGGAGACATTTCGATCTCGACCGCCTTCTCAGACAACGATTATTACAAGGGCCTCGACGATCTGGCGGAAAAGATAAAGAACGCGGGTGTGAAACGGATCGAGGGCGATCTGGTCGCGGACGAGAGCTATTTTCAGGGCTTTCGAATTCCCGACACGTGGGAATGGGACGACCTTCAGTCCTATTACGGTGCCGAAGTTTCAGCTTTGCCGTTGAACGATAACGCGGTCGATGTCAGCGTCATGCCCGGTTCTACTGGAAATCAATGCATTGCCAGGATCCTGCCGCAGAATCAGGTCATGCGGATAGTAAACAATTGCAAGACTTCAGCATCCGGAACAAAGCGAACGCTCCGCGTCGTTAAGTTGCTCGATCAGAATGTGCTTGAGATCAGCGGAATGATGCCGGCAGGCGATAATGAATTCAAGGGTTCGGTCGCGATCACGCGGCCTGCGGAACTATTTGTTGCTTTGCTAAAAGAACGCTTGCAGAAAAAAGGCATCACGGTTACGGGCCGTGCCCGTACCTTGGAAAGTACCGACAAAACATTTTCAGTTCCGGCAGGGCGGCCTGAAACCGTCGAGATCACCAATCTCGAATCGCCTCCGCTCGCTCTCATCGCCGCCAAGACGATGAAGCCGAGCCAGAATATGTACACCGAAACGCTGCTATGGACGCTCGGCGAACAGGTCGGCAGAAAGATGACGCCAACTGGCACAAGTTCCGCACTTGGCATCGGTGTTGTAAAGGCTTTTTTGAAACAGATCGGCATTCCCGACGACGGCATTGTCCAATATGACGGCAGCGGCCTGTCGCGACACGACCTGATCACGCCGTCAGCCGTCGTTACGCTTTACACCTACATGGCAAAACAAAGCCGCTATTCCCAGGCATGGCGTGACAGCCTGACGATCGGCGGCGTTGACGGCACGCTCAGGAACAGATTCAAAGGAACTGCCGCCGCCGGAAACATCCGCGGCAAGACCGGCACCATCGACCAAGTCTCCGCCCTCTCGGGCTACCTTATTACAGCCGGAGGCGAGCAAGTCGTCATTTCAATAGTCGTCAACGGCGTCCCCGCAACGGCAATGCGCGTCTCGCTGATCGACGATATCGTGGTTAATGTGGCGAATTTTAACGGTCGTTTCGATTAGGCATTGAGACTATGCGCGAGATCGGCAGGAAAATTAACATCGTTAGCGAGAAATTTGAGACTCTTCTTCATATACGTTCGAACATTTTGGTTGAGAAAGTTACTCCATTCAGGTTTTGGTTCCTTTCTGGCTAACGTGAAAAGTGCCAGAGCGTAGCCGCACATCTCCTCCGTGAGATAACCTCGCCGTTCGGCCTTCCAACCCTGGCCCATCGTATTCGTATACTGCTGGAATGAAAAGATGGAATTCGCACTGAAGATCCCTAGACCATAAAAAAGGACGACCAGATCAGTCATTGGTTCATGGTCTGTAGATTCGGGATCAAGCCTACCTTCGCCAAGGAGAATCACATGGCCGATCTCATGAGCAATCGTTGCAACAAACGCCTCAACATTCGCTGCCTGAGTTGTATCTAGAGAAATATGATACTTCCCGTCTCTACCGACCTGATATGTTCCCAGAGCGTGCTGACCTGTCTCCGGTGCGGCCATCGGATGAATTTCTGATCCTGACTCGTTCTGATAGAACTTGAGTCTCAACGAGTCAGGATCAACGTCCATGTAGTCGCAGACCTGATCAACGATGACGCGAATACTCGATTCAGACCCGTCGTACGGAGCGGGAAAAAATTCCTCGACCGGCAGAATCATTTCAACGTCACGTAACAATTCAATTCCAAATTCAAGTACCAACCAATTAAATGCTTCATCAAGCCAAGCTTTGGTTTCGACATCTACCGGACACTTTGGATCAAACCAGCCCATTATTTTTCATTCAACCTAAGGACACTAAGTATCGATTCATGTATCCCGCCGAACCCGCCGTTGGACATCACAGCGACGACATCGCCTTCTCGTAATTCGGGAGCGAGATATTGAACGATCGCATCCGCGTCCGGGAAGGTCAGTGCGACTTTTCCGCTCGCGGCGATGTCGGAGACGAGTCTCTCGACGTCCATCACGTCGCCGTAAGTCTTTGCGTCTTCGATGTTGAACACACCGGCTATGATCACCAGATCGGCGTGTAAAAAGGCTTCTCGGTACTTTTCCTCAAAAATAGAGAGCCTTGACGAACGCGAACGCGGTTCGAAGACGGCGACCAAACGGTTTGACGGATAACGCTGTCGCAAAGCTTTTAGCGTCTCATCAACTGCCGTCGGATGGTGTGCAAAATCGTCGATCACCGTCACTCCGCGTTCGACGCCGCGTATCTCCATTCGCCTTTTCACCGACTTGAACGTATCGAACGCCTCCTGCATCTTTTCACGCGAAATGCCCCACGCATCGGCCGCTATTATTACCGCGAGACAGTTGCGAACGTTAAATTCGCCAAGCAGCTCAGTCTCGAATTCCGCCCACAGTTCGCCTTCGCAAAAGACTTTGAATCTTGTTTTCACTCCGACGTACTCGATATCGCGGGCCTGCCACTTCGCGTCGTTCGACAGACCAAATGTCTCGACCGTGGTGTGCAACTTACCTTTCATCTGATCGAGCACTTCGACGACCACCGGCGAATCGATGCCGCAGATCAGCCGCCCGTTTCCGGGAACCAAGTTCATCAAACGCGAGAATTGCCATTTGATCGCGTCGAGATCTTTGTAAATATCGGCATGGTCGAACTCGATATTGTTAACGATCGCGATCTCGGGCAGATACGACATGAATTTTGGCTTCTTATCAAAAAAAGCCGTGTCGTATTCGTCGCCCTCGATAACGAAATAATCGCCGTCAGTGACGCGAAAGCTCTGCCCGAAATTCTGAACAACGCCGCCGACGAGAAATGCCGGATCGAGTCCGCCGACCTCGCAAACCCAAGCCGCGATGCTCGTCGTTGTCGTCTTCCCGTGCGTGCCGGCGATAACAAGTGAGCGACGGCCGCGAATAAATTCGTCCCGCACGGTCTCGGCCTGCGACCGGTAGAGCAGCTTACGGTTGAGCACCTCTTCGAGTTCCGGGTTGCCGCGCATGATCGTGTTCCCGACGACTGTGCAATCTCGTGCGAGATCGGTATTCTCCGCCTTGTAGCCCGACATTATCTCGATCCCCAAAGCCTCAAGCTGCGTCGACATCGGCGGATAAACATGCTGATCCGACCCGGTAACCTTGTGCCCGCGTGCCTGCAGCATTCCCGCCAGGCTCGCCATAGCGGTCCCGCAAATTCCAATTAGGTGATAGTGCATTTTTATTTGCCGGTCAGCTCCGTAGCAACGCGGTCAGCATCGTAAACCTTTCGCAGCACTTCAAGAATACCCGCCGAATGAACACCGACGGCACGTGAGCCTTCGTTTTCTTCGATATACCAGTAGCGGTTTGAGAGCTTTTGGTTGTTACTGTCGAAGTTGAGGCCGACGATATCGCCCGCACGATTTATGACCGGCGAACCGCTGTTCCCGCCGATGGTATCAGCCGAATAGACGAAATTTAGCGGCGTCGAAAGATCGATCTTGTCCCGGCGTTCGCGAAGGCTCGGGGCGAGGTCGAACGGATATTTTTCGCCAAAGCTGAGTGCACGGTCATAGAGGCCGTAGAACGTCGTTTTGTACGGAATGAGCGTCGTGTCTTCGGCGTAACCCATGACTTTGCCGTATTCGATGCGGAGCGTTGAATTGGCGTCCGGCGGCATCGTTTTGCCGTAGATACTAAAACGTGCCTGAGCGATCTTGGTGCCGTTCGCGGTCTCGACGTTGGAGATGTTCGTCTCGTTCCAAATGCGAAGTTCGCGGACGATCGGCTCGATCCGGCGTGCGAGCGTTACCATCGGATCGGTCGAAGCCGCGACCGCAGCAGCACCGCCATCGACCAGGGCTTTGCGAACGGCCGGATCGTTGAGTTTCGTTTCGCGAACTGCACGGCGGGCAACCTCAGCGGCGTCGGCACTTCCCAAAGCCGCTTTGACGAACGGATCATTTGCACCGAGCGTTTTGGCTGATTCTTGTAGCCATGCCGTCAATGCCGCTTCTTCCATTTCCAAATAGATCGGAGCTGGCGAAGCGAGTGACGCCTTGAAACCCTCGAGCCGTGTGTCGCGAAATTCGGGATAGCGTGTGTCGTTCGGTTTCGCAGTCTCGATCTGATACGTCACGATCTGTTGGGCAAAAGTCGCGAGCCTTGATGCTGAAATGTTAGAAAACGCGAGGCGATTCGCCATCGCCGGCAGTTTTCCGTAGGCGTCACTGATCGCTTGCCACGCGGGTGCGTACTGCTTGTCGAGTTCCGGCTTTGCGGCGAGTCTGTCTCGCAATTCTTTTTCCTCGGCGACCTTCCGCGTGAAATTTCGCGGATTGAGCAGGCCGTCCTGCTGGCCTTCAAGCCGCTTGAGCGAATTGGCAAAACCACGCATTCCCGGATTTGCCTGTCGAAGCTGCTCGTCGCCTAACTTCGAGTAATTTTCAAGCGCTTTGCGGCGGAGTTCCCAGACCTTTTTCTGCAAAGGATTGCCGATGTCGCGTTGATACGTGAGCTGCGAAACGGTCAGCAATCGAGCGGTCGATCCTGGATAGCCGGAAACCAAAATAAACTCGCCGTCGGCGGCACCCTTCTCACTCCATTTGAAATAATTGGGCGTTGCGGCCGGTTTATCATTCTCATAAGCACGCAAAAACGTGAAATCGAGGTCGTGCCGCGGATAGACGAAATTGTCATAATCGCCGCCGAAGAACGCCGCTTGCTCCTCAGGAGCCATAACGAGGCGAACATCGCGATAGATCTTATTTTTATACAGCCAATATTCGCCACCACTGTAGAACGAAACGACCTGACAGTTCAGCCCGCCTGAGGTGGTAGTACAGTCTTTTTCGATCGCCGAGATCTCGCTGGAGCGCTTTGCCGCTGACTCCGCATCAGTTGTACCAGTCTTCCCAGCATTATGGACGCGATCGGTCACATTATCGAACGACACCAAGACGGCGGCACTGGCATCGGGGATCTTGATCTCGTCAGCCTGTGTTTTCGCGTAAAAACCGGTCTTGAGCAGGTCGCGTTCCTTGCTCGAAACACGCTCGATATAGCCCGCAGCGACATGATGATTGGTCGCGATCAAACCCGTCGACGAAACGAATCCGGCCGAGGAATTATTAACCTTAGGACTCGCAAGCCGCACATTATCGAGCCACGCTTTCGTCGGCTCAAAATTGTACCGCTCCTTCCACTGCTTGAGCGGCGGATTATCAAACGTCCACATCCCTTCGTCGGCTTGAGCAACAGATGCCAAAACAAAATGTGAAATAATAAGAAACGCTAGAAATTTCCTCATAATATATGCCTCTAAACTAATACTAATATAACCCTAATAAATGTAAGCAATGATGTCGAGCTAACGGATTATCCTATTTATCTCGAGAATGGCGTTCTTCTTGCGTTCTGCGTAAGTTCCCGTTAGTTCGAAAAATTTAATCGCGCCTGCGGATAACTGTTCCTTAAAGCGATCATGCATCCAGTCGCGGATATGTTCACCATCGCGAAAGCCGTCTTGAACAAACGGAACATCCGGAGCCGTAAGGAAATATAGGTCGACTCTGTCTGTCCGGCCAACATCGTCTATTTCCGCATCTCGTTTTCGCTCATACCGCTCGTACCAAGTTCCCGTGGCAAACGCATTCGTGTCACATATCAGCACTCGATTGGCGATCCTGGCAAGCTCATTTTCGCGACGTTGTTGCTCACAAGCGATATGGTAAAATTCTTCCCGAGTCCAACTCAGGCTAGGGTCGTTCAGCGTAAATCCCTGAACTTTCTGCTCCCAGTGTTCGCGACCATATTCGGGCACCCAGCATGTTTTGTAGTATTCGGCTAAATGGGCGGCCAGCGTCGTTTTTCCCGTCGATTCAGCTCCGATCAGCACGACCCTTTTCACGAAATACCCGCGAACACACGGCGCTAAAACGTCTAGATTTTCGAGCGGCTTCGAGCGGATAGCGGTTCCGGAGATGGGAAACCTTTGCCGTTGCTGATCGATCATCACATGCCTCGCTCCCATCAGGCGGGCGTATTCAGGACCGTAGTCTTCGCTACTGAATACAACGTCTGGCGAACGTTTTAGATGCTTGATCGTGAATTCAGCC